>NZ_JBQOJA010000006.1:0-147869 GCF_054971385.1 Marinococcus tarijensis
TTCGTGTTCAACTCGGTGGAAAACAAGCTCACCGATCCGTTCAGCGGCCAGGAGCCGCGCCCGGAATTTCTGGCCAACCGCCAGGACACTTCCGCGATCAAGCCAAGCTCGGATCGTCTCTCACACAGAACTTCCACTTCTGCAAAATAAGACACAAAAAGCATCCGGTTTTCTTCCCGGATGCTTTTTTCATTATAATGTCGGTCTTCACTCACCGTTTGAATGTCTGATCCTTTTCGTCGTTTGATTTCTGTGTAAGCAGTACACTGTACAAAATCGCAAACACCATGCCACCGAAACCAATCATTTGAATAATAACACTTTCGAATCCCTGCAGCTGCAGAGTCCCCGTTAAAAACAGAGCGAGAAACGCAACCAACATTGCCACAGCCCACACAACTGGTTCTTTCATCGTTATTCCCTCCATTTTCTCTCATGAGTAGAGATAGGTTATCTATATCATAATAAACTCCCCTTCCTTTTCCCATCCATCTGTAAAGTTATCTTCCATACTAATTTTTTCATTTGTCAGAAATAACTTTTATTCACCACCGCTGTTACGTTGAAACAATCATCTATTCCTAGTATGATAGTAGATAGTCCTTGTTAGATAGACATTTGTATATGCATAGAAAAATACCCGTGCTTCGTATAGAGCACGCGAACCGTCATGCACATTGTCTGCGACGAAACTTCATGAGAGAGGGTCATAGCGATGGGAAAAACAGAAAAAGATTTACGAAACCGCAGTAAAGCCATCAGCGAAGGAGCCAACCGGGCGCCTAACCGGGCAATGCTCAGGGCCGTCGGTTTTACAGACGACGACTTTAAAAAACCGATGATCGGCATTGCAAGTACGTGGAGCGAGGTTACTCCGTGCAACGTACATATCGATAATCTTGCACGCCATGCAAAGCAGGGAGCGTCCACCAATGGTGGCGCACCGCTTATTTTCAACACGATCACCGTATCTGATGGAATCGCAATGGGCCATGAAGGCATGCATTATTCCCTTCCAAGCCGCGAAATTATTGCGGACTCGATTGAAACTGTTACCAATGCGGAACGTCTCGACGGAGTGGTCGCCATCGGCGGCTGTGATAAAACGACACCTGGCTGCGTCATTTCTCTGGCCCGCATGAACATTCCTTCCGTTTACGTATACGGCGGAACTATTCAGCCGGGTAAATTAAACGGCAAAGACATTGATATTGTTTCGTCCTTCGAGGCTGTCGGCCAGCACCAGACCGGTCAGATCAGCGACGAAGAGCTTCATCAGGTGGAATGCAATGCCTGCCCAGGCGCCGGTGCCTGCGGCGGTATGTATACAGCCAACACGATGGCTGCTGCAGTAGAAGCGCTTGGCATGAGCATTCCCGGTTCTTCCTCCACGCCTGCGATTTACGAATACAAAGAAACCGAGTGCAGGCAGGCCGGGGAATTAACCATCGAGCTGCTTGAAAATAACATTCTTCCAAAGGATATTATGACGAAAAAGGCGTTTGAAAATGCCATTACGGTTGTTATGGCGCTTGGTGGTTCCACCAATGCGTTTTTACACCTTCTTGCGATTGCTCATTCGGCAGACGTGGATTTGTCTTATGATGATTTTGAACGTGTTCGTCAGAAGGTGCCTCATATTGCCGACCTGAAACCGAGCGGTAAATATGTCATGCAGGACCTTTATGAAATTGGCGGCGTGCCGGCAGTCATGAAGCTTCTCCATGAGGAAGGGCTCCTGCACGGCGAATGTCTCACGGTAACCAGCAAGACGCTCTCAGAAAACCTTGATGCTGTTCCGTCCCTGAAAGAGGGACAGGAAATTATCCGTCCTTTGGCTGAACCGTTTAAAAAGACAGGTCCGCTTGTCGTTTTAAAAGGAAACGTCGCACCGGAAGGCTCCGTAATCAAGCTGTCCGGTCAGAAGATCAGCCGGTTCGAAGGTACAGTGAAAGTCTTTAACAGCGAAGAATCAGCAACAAAGGCCATCATGGACGGGGATATCGTCGAAGGGGACGTGCTCGTTATCCGTTACGTCGGCCCACAGGGCGGCCCGGGCATGCCGGAGATGCTTTCTGTCACTTCCATGATTGTCGGTCGCGGACTCGGCGGCAAAGTAGCTCTTATGACTGACGGTCGTTTTTCCGGCGGTTCACACGGTTTCGTTATTGGACACGTAGCGCCTGAGGCAAGTGTTGGCGGTCCGATCGGACTGCTTGAAAACGGGGACACCATCTCCATTGACAGCGACACGCAGGAGATCAACCTCCATATTTCCGATGAAGAGTTTGAAAAACGCCGGAATGCCTGGCAGGCCCCGGATCTTCCGGAAAAACGCGGAGCGTTGGCCAAATACGCGAAGCTCGTTTCTTCAAGTGCCAAAGGCGCCGTTACAGACGCAGATTTATAAACAATACTACGGAGAGCTGCCTTTTCGGGCAGTTCTCTTTCTTTTCAGCATTTTTTTGAAGACTCTTGAGTTTCCAACAATTTATGGTAAATTATGAAGGTGCTGAGCACTACATACATAATAGCCACGAAAGGAGTTTCCTATGTCCAAAAAACCAAGGCCTAGTTCCGGCCGTACATTTGCAGCCATTGTCGCTGTTATAGCTGTGATTTTGCTCGCCATCATTCTTGTCGGCAACCTCGGCGGCGGAAGCAGTGATAATTCCGGCGGGAGCAGCGGAGAAAGTCTTGATACAGGCGGCCAGCCCCTCAAGGGGGACGAGGACGCCCCGGTAACAGTCGTTGAATTCGGGGATTATAAATGCCCCGCGTGTAAAGATTTTCATGAATCCGTCGTTCCTGAAATCGAATCCGAGTTTATCGAATCCGGCGATGCCGCTTTCCATTACGTTCATTATCCATTCCTAAGTGAAGATTCCACTACAGCGGCAGAATTCAGCGAAGCTGTTTACGGCGAACTCGGGGATGAAGCCTTCTGGAGCTTTCACGATACGCTTTTCGCCAACCAGCCGCAGAACGAAGGCGGCGATTACTTCAACCAGGAACGTTTAACGGAGCTGCTGCAGACAACAGCTTCCGAAGAGGAAGTAAACACAGTGGTTGAAGCTTTTGAAAATGGCACCTATGAGGAAAACGTGGAGAATGACCGTGCCATGGCAGAGGATCTTGGTGTAAACAGCACCCCTTCCGTATTTGTGAACGGAGAATTATTTGAAGGTGACAGCTATCAGGAGCTGCTCGATATGATTGAAAAAGAGGCAGGGGAGTAACGCCTATGGATCGTTGGTTAAGTGCGGCCTGGCTGATGGCCATTATCGCTACGCTCGGCAGCTTATCGTTCAGCGAAATTTTAGGCTATACGCCGTGTGAGCTTTGCTGGTACCAGCGTATTCTTATGTACCCGCTCGCAGTTATTTTGGGAATAGCTGTTTTCCGCGGGGAGCGGCAGGTCATATGGTATGCGCTCCCTCTTGCTCTGCCCGGTACGCTGCTTGCCGGTTACCATTACCTTTATCAAAAACTTCCGGCACTGCAGCAGGCCACGGAATGCACCGGTGCGGTTTCCTGCTCCGATCAGTCAGCGCAGTGGTTTGGGTTTATTACTATTCCTCTTCTTTCCTTCGCTGCATTTTTGATCATTTCCATTGCTCTTTTGGTTATCGCTGTACGCAAAAAATAGTCACATGCCATCAGGCACGTGACTATTTTTTATTATTGTTCCGATGAAGCCACAGCTTCTTCTATTTCTGTAATCATTTCATCCATCGACTGCAGACCGCCGCCGGAAAGATACCAGTATTCCGGATCCAGATAATGAATATTATCGTTCTGCGCTGCCTGCGTTTCATTCACAATGTCATTATCGAGAGTTTCCGCAGCTGACTGCTCTTCCCCGCCCTGACTGACTACCGCACTGCGGTCTATGACGAAGAGATGTTCTGGATCTTCTTCCGCTAAGTATTCATAGGAAGCACTCTGCCCGTGTGTGGATGCTTCAATATTTTCATCCGCTGCCGGCACGCCAAACACATCGTGAATCAGCCCGAAGCGGGAGCCTTCGCCGTAAACACTCAAGGAACCGTCATTGACAAGCGTCACCAGGGACTCTCCAGCATCTTCAGCCGTTTCGTTTAAATCTTCAATGCGGGTATGAAGCTCGTCCACCTTTTCCTGCATCTGCTCTTCTTTCTGGAAAATCTCTCCGATCATTTCCATGTTGCTGTCAAAGGATTCCATATAGTTTTCTGTATCCACCGCTGTATAAACAGTTGGAGCAATCTCGCTCAGTTCATCGTAGGCATCACTCTGGCGCCCGGAAATAATAATAACATCCGGCTCCATTGCGTTAATTGCTTCAAAATCCGGTTCTTTCAGGCTGCCGATATTTTCATATTCATCGCTGCTGTAATCATCCAGATACGAAGGAAGCGACTCCTGGACCACGCCGTTCACGCCTACATTAAGCTCATCCAGCGTTTCCAGCATTTCATAGTTAAACACGACAACATTTTCAGGATTTACTGGTACTGTGGTTTCACCCAGCTCGTGTTCTACCGTCACTTCCCCGCTGCTTTCCTCCCCATTTTCTTCACTGCTGTTTTCCTCATTTGAATTACTGCTGTTTTCACCTTCTGCAGTTGATGACTCTGAATTATCAGCTCCGCATGCAGCAATAAGTGCGGTTCCAAATACTGCAGTTGACGCAAGCATCCATTTGTTCTTTTTCATTTTTCCATTCCCCCTGGATAAGTTGTTTTTATATTCCCAGCCTGGTGTGCTTTGCTCCCTCCTTTTGTTACTCTTTCACCGTATTAACAGGCTGACAGCTTTGTTTACGTAAAGTAAACACAGATTTTCTGGTCGTTAATACGACAGATCGGCATATCCATCTCATAGATATCTGTCAGTACTTCTGATGCCATCATCTCTTCGGTTGTGCCCTGAGCCACGATGTGCCCGTTTTTCAAAGCGACGATGTCATCGGAGTAACAGGAAGCAAAATTAATATCATGAATAACCAGAAGCACGGTTTTCCCCATATCTTTCACTAATCGGCGAAGCACCTTCATGATCTGCACGGAGTGCTTCATATCCAGATTGTTCAACGGTTCATCGAGCAGAATGTAGTCGGTGTCCTGGGCAATCACCATCGCAATGAATGCCCGCTGCCGCTGGCCTCCGCTCAGCTGGTGAATAAAGGAGTCCTGCATCGATTCAAGCTCCATATAATCAATAGCCTGATCCACATACTCCCAGTCTTCTGCGCTCAGACGTCCCTGCGAATAAGGAAAACGACCGAAGGAGATTAATTCACGGACGGTAAGCCGGGCGTTCATTTCGTTGGACTGCTTTAAGATCGCCAGCTTCTTTGCCAGCTCCCGGCTTTTAGTTTTCGTAATGTCCTTGTCCCCGATCTTCACTTCGCCCGCGTCCTTAGCGATCAGGCGGCTGATCATAGCAAGCAACGTACTTTTACCCGCCCCATTCGGGCCGATAAATGAGGTAATCTGGCCCTGCTTAATCGTTACGGACACGTCGTCTACGACCGGCGTTTCGTCGTATTTTTTTGTTACATTCATTACCTGGACCATGCTTTATTCCCCCTTAATAACAGATAGATAAAGTAAATGCCTCCGATAAAATTCACAATGACGCTGATCGCTGTGTTAAAGCCAAGCACCCGTTCGACGAGCAGCTGTCCGCCGATCAGAAACGCCACGGCAGCAAGCGCAGCGGCAGCAAGCAGCACGCTGTGCCGGTAATCCTTCATCAGCTCGTAAGCAACATTGGCCACGAGCAGACCTAAAAACGTAATCGGCCCGACGAGCGCGGTGGCAATGGAAATAAACATGACTACAATGACAAGCAGACGCTTTACCGCGTACTTATACGGCACTCCCAGGTTCACCGCCTGGTCCTTTCCGAGGGAGAGGACATTTAAATATTTCATGAAGGACAGGGAGTATATAAACAGCAGTACAAAAGCCGCTGCAGAAATACCGAGAATATTTGTATTCACATTGTTAAAGCTTGCAAACATATTATCCTGAATCGTTAAAAATTCATCTGGTGATATGAGGACCTGTAAAAATGTTGAAATACTGCTGAACAATGTTCCGCAGACAATTCCGACGAGAAGCAGAAAGAAAATATCCTGCTGCTCCCCCTGAAATAAAAAGTAGTAAAGAATAACAGCAAACCCGAGCATCAGGGCAAGCGATACGAAAAAGTTCAACGGGCCGTTAATTACGACTGCCGAGGTGGAACCGAAAAAGAACACAAGTGCTGTCTGAAGCAAAATATACAGCGAATCAAGGCCGATAATGCTCGGTGTTAAAATCCGGTTATTCGTAATCGTCTGAAAAATAACAGTGGAAAAAGCAATCGCCCCGCCGGTCATCACCATCGCAAGAAGCTTCTCTGCCCGGTGCTCCAAAACATAATCCCAGTTGCCTCCTGCATCTGTAAACATAAAGATAATGGCCAGAACAAGCGACAAAACAGCCAGTCCTATGATCTTCCAATTAAAACGCATATTTCTTCCTCCTCATCAGCATATAGAGGAACAAGAAACTGCCAAGAACACCTACGGTTAAACCGATAGGCACTTCATAAGGGAAAACGATCAGGCGTCCAAAAATATCACAGACAAGTACAAACACTGCTCCAAGCAGTGCGGTATGAATCAGCGTTTTCTGCAGATTATCCCCCAGGTAGATAGCAACAATATTTGGTACCACCAGACCTAAAAACGGGATGGTTCCCACTGTTAATATAACGACAGCCGTCACAGCGGCGACAATGGTAATGCCAAGATTGACGACTGTACGGTAATTCAGCCCCAGGTTCACCGCAAATTCTTCTCCCATACCGGCGATCGTAAACCTACCGGCAAATATGTAAGCTATTAAAAGAAGCGGCAGGCTGACGTACAGGAGCTCATACTGCCCGTTTACGATTAATGAAAAGTCCCCCTGCAGCCAGGCTGACATGTTTTGGACAACGTCATATCTTAAGGCAAAAAATGTCGTTACAGAGCCTACAACATTTCCAAACATTAATCCCACCAATGGAATAAAGATGGGGTCTTTAAATTTCACACGCTCCAGAATAGTCATAAAAATAAACGTACCGAGTAGTGCAAATAAAAAAGCTATTCCGGTCCGGAGCAGCGGCGCAGCTCCGCCGAACCAGATCATGGCCACTAAAATACCAAAACGGGCCGAATCCATCGTACCGGCTGTAGTCGGGGAAACAAACCGGTTCCGGCTCAGCTGCTGCATGATTAATCCGCAGATGGCCATCCCCATGCCGGCCATAATAATACTGAGGAGCCGCGGTATGCGGCTCGATGTCAATGTACGCCATTCGTCTTCATTCCCTGCTATCAGTCCCTGCACCGAAACCGTCTGAACGCCAATAAACAGGGACCCGGCTGAAAGAAGAACGAGAAGAACAAGTAAGTACCACCATTTCATCTGTAAACACTTCATTTCCAAGAACAATTGCATCGTTCTGCGTCTAATTATTAATGATATTCATTATCAATTACATTTTTTTATTTTATCACTTCGGTTTTAAATGTCAATGTACCTTCTGCATTTTTTCCTAAATTTTTCATTAATGAAAAAGCCGGCCTGCCTGAAGGGCAGAACCGGCGTTTCATATTCCTGTTAAGACGGGAGTGTTACTTTGTCCATGAATGCTGAAAAAGCGTAGGAATCTTCATTGTAGGCGTATAAAAACATGGATCCTGAAACGGCCGTCCGGTAGGAAACATTTTCCCATCCCCCGTTTTCAGTCACTTCCTGCTGAAACTGCTCCTCTGCCTGTACAGCCGCCTCCCGCGAATCGAACTCATAAACCGCTACTTTTGTATTCGTGCTGTCTTCCTCCCACATTTCGCTTTCATGATCCATGGATACCGGGGCCGCGGGGTTTTCTTCTGTTTCCTGCATGGAAAGCCCATTGCTTTCAAGCTCTTCGATCCATTGTTTTCCTCCCTCTGCCTCATTCCCACAGGCAGATGCAAACAGCAGCATGCCTGCCGCTGCGCCCGCTGCCATCCTGTTGAAAAGCCGCATTGCAGCCCCTCCTCCCGAAAAAATGAATATGCTGCTGATTATGTATATGTTTATTCTAACAGGGATTTCCAGTCGAAACATTATTCTTCCTGTTTTTTTGCACATTTTTATGCCTTTGTTACAATAGAGAACAGCATGAAAGGAGCGAATAAGTGATGACTACGAATAACCGCATTGAATCCAAAAATTCTTTTGAGGAGACAATACAAACAGAAACACCGGTGGCAGTAGAATTTTCAGCGGGGTGGTGTCCGGACTGCCGGAGACTCGATATGTTTATGGACGATGTACTGAACCGTTTTGACAGCGTGCCGTTTCATAAAATTGATACCGAACAGCTGCCAGACATTACAAGCGAACAGGAAGTAATGGGCATACCGAGTATTCTTGTATTCCAGAACGGGGAAAAAATAGGCCATTTGCATAGCGCAGACGCTAAAACCCCGGGCCAGGTAAGCGACTTTTTCTCCAAATATTACTAAAGAAAATCTGCCGGGGACCCCGGCAGATTTTTAATTTTTTCCGGGCAGCTCATGTCGTGCTTTGTTTGAAATTGCCAGAAGCGGGAATGTTCCCTTCAGCATACTAAAAAGGAGTGAACATTATGGCAGTTATTGATGCCAAAGAAATATTAAGCGAATACCGCCGCGGCATAGAGCAATTTAGTGAATCCTATCAGGAGATTGCAAAAAATTACAACCGCTTTACCTCAAGTGCCTTTGAAGGCGGAGAGGTTTCGACCGCTCAGAAGCATCTGGCAGCCCTTGCTATTGGCGTTCATCAGGGGGATACTACATGCATTGTTTACCATATGGACCAGTGTCTCCGTCATGGATGCTCAGAGGATGAAATCAAAGAATATATGGGTGTAGCAGCAGCCTTTGGCGGCGGCGAATCAATGAGTGAGGCAGTGACGATAGGCCTCGATGCCCTGCAGCAATTAAAAGATAAGTAAAACAAGAAGCTGTTTCCTTTGCCGGAAACAGCTTCTTATTTTATTTATCCAGGATATCTACAACAAATTGGGACCATGTCTCGAGCCGTTCATAGGTTTCCGGCTGGGAAAGTTCTTCCACGCTCGTCCAGAAGCCGCGGATCTGCTCCGTTTCCTTCACCTGTACGTCTACGTGCTCCGGAAGAATAAAAGTATACAAAATGCCAAGATGCACTTCACCGACGGCGTTCTCGTCATCATTAATCAGTCCAAGCGCCTGCATTTCCGCTCCTTCCAGAGAAGAAATATGAAGTTCTTCTTCAAGCTCACGGTCGGCATTTGCATGCAGCAGCTCCTGAAATGTCGAAACGCCGGATTCAGCATTCATGTGTCCTCCAAACCCGAGGGACAGTTTATTATGCAGCCTTCCTTCTCCTCCACCTGCAAGCCGTTCGTATGCAAATAATTGTTCTCCCCTGCGGATAACCACGTAGGGAATCGGCTGTTTCCAGGAAGGATCTTCTTCGGCGTCTCCCCGCCTTTTTTCCGTATATGTATCCGCAATCGTTCCGATAATTTCCTGAATTTGTCCCTGCTCGTCCTGCACCCCGTGAAAAGCCCGGGCTTCGCGTGCAAATACCTGCTCTCTTGGTGCTACTACAATCATTTCATCCATTTTCCCCATACTGTTCACCTCTTTGTGATGTTCCTCTGTACTTTATTATAGCGGAACTTTTTTAAATACACATTAAAAAAGCCAGGCGCAGGCCCGGCTTTTTTTGTTAGTCGAAAATAAAGTCTTCGTCCCGGACCGGCTCCACTGTTGCTTTTTTGTAGCCGTTCCCTTTCATCGAAAAGAAATCATGGGATTTTGTTTTAGTATCCATGCCGTTTAATACAATCGGGTTAATTTCTTCCTCTTCAAAATACGCATCCAGACCCAGGTTCATCAATGCTTTGTTCGCATTGTACCGAAGGAACTTTTTCACATCAGAGGTCAGTCCTACCGGATCATACAGCTGCTCGGTGTAAAGCAGTTCATTTTCATACAGCTCCATGAGAAGGTCGTGGGCAAATTCCCGCAGTTCTTCCTGCTTTTCCGGTGTCTGGCGCTTGTAAATTTCCTGCGCCAGAAGACCAACGTATACCCCGTGGATTGCTTCGTCACGGATAATCAGGTTAATGATTTCCCCGCTCTGCATGAGCTTGCCCTGGCCGTAGAAATAAAGCGGATAATAAAAGCCGCTGTAGAACAGAAAGCTTTCAAGGTAAACAGAAGCCACCATGGCTTTGTACAGGGAAATTTCGTCTCCGTCCTCGATTTTATTGTACTGCTCTACAATACGGGTAGCTTTTTTCTGCAGGTGCGGATTTTCCTTCACCCATTCAAACAGCTCATTAATTGCTTCTGTAGATGCAAGTGTCATGAAAATGTTCGAATAGGATTTTGCATGCACCGCGTTTTCCATCATTGCCATAAAGTTTAATACCGCTTTACGCTGGTGGCCTTCCACCTGCTCAGCAACCTTTGGCATGCCGATATTTCCCTGCTCTGTATCAAGCAGGGTCAAACCTGCGAGTACTTTCATATACGTGTCTTTTTCTTCATCGGATAAATATTTCCAGGTGAGCAGATCCCCGTTGAGCGATATTTCCTCTGGAAGCCAGAATTGTTTTACGTTCTGGCTGTAAAACATCTGCGTAAAGTCGTCGTCTTGTTTGGACCAGTCGGCTGCGTCAAATATTTGATTCATGGGGTGATGCTCCTTTCTTTACACGACGCAGGAGAGGCAGTCGTCCTGTCCTGTGTCTTTTGTCCGCGCATAGTAAATCGTCTTGATACCTTTATGATGGGCATAGAGATCAATTCGGTTCAGATCTCTTGTGGTGATGGTGTCACGCACAAAGAGAGTGAAGCTGATGCCCTGATCGATGTGCTCCTGGATAGCTGCGATCATATCCACTACGTTGAACATGTCCATGTCATATGCCGCTTTGTAGTAGAACCAATTATCCGGTGCGAGGCCAGGCATTGGGTAATACGTTTTCGAGTTTCCGTACGTCCGTTCTTCAATCCGCTCCATAATCGGCATAACAGAAGCAGTTGCCGACTGTACATAGGAAATGGAGCCGGTCGGCGCGATCGCCAGGCGGTAGCTGTGGAACAATCCGTGCGTCTGCACCTGCTTCATCAGCTCTTTCCAGTCTTCGGCATCCGGTATAGCCATGCCTTCAAACAGGTCCGCAATTTTAGCCGAGGATGGAAGGTAAGAACGATTCAGGTACTTGTCAAAGTAGGAGCCGTCAGCATAGCTGGATCCTTCGAAGCCGTAGAACGTTTCCCCTGTCTCTTTGGCCAGTTCCATCGAACGCTGGATAGAGTAGAAATTCACAGCCATAAAGAAGAAATCAGCGAATTCCCGTGCTTCTTCGCTTTCGTACGCGATATGATTTTGCGCCAGAAAGCCGTGCAGGTTCATCGCTCCGAGACCGATCGATTTCATCATCTGGTTGCCGCGGCGCACAGCCGGAGCGTTCGTAATATTGGTATGCGTTGCTACGTGGGTCAGCGAATCGGTGGCGAGCTTCACTGTATCCTTGATCGTTTTGTGCTTCATGACATTGGCAATGTTCAACGAACCAAGGTTGCAGGAAATATCGAGGCCGACTTCATCTTCCTCGCCGTAATCCGTATAGCTTGATACCTCAGACGCCTGAAGGACTTCAGAGCAAAGGTTGGAGAATTTTACTTTGGACACGTTATTCAGCGCGTGCGCCCGGTTAACGTTATCCTGGAACATCAGATAAGGATACCCGGATTCGGACCGGAGAATCGCCAGCTTTTCAAGCATGCGGCGGGCATTGACCTTGTCTTTTTTCACACGGTCGTCCTCGACGAGCTTGTCGTACATTTCACTCATATCCATTTCATCAAGATGCTCACCGTACGCCCGGTACACTGTATGCGGATAGAACAGATACATATCTTTATCCTGGCGGGCGAGTTCAACGAACTTATCCGGAATTACGACCCCGATTGATAATGTTTTAACACGCACATCTTCATCGGCCGAAATTTTCTTGGAGTCCAGGAAGTCGTGAATATCCCGGTGAAAAATATTTAAATACGCCGCGCCGGAGCCCTGGCGCTGCCCCATCTGATCTGCATAACGAAAAGCATTATCGAGCAGCTTCATTACGCCGACGACGCCTTTTGTCGCGTTTTCCACATCCTTAATGGCTTCGCCCTTCGCCCGGAGCTTCGATAGGTTCAGCGACACACCGCCGCCTACCTTGGACAGCTGCATGGAAATATCGACAGCCCGGGAGATGTCATTTAAAGAGTCGTTTACTTCAAGCAGGAAGCAGCTGACTAATTCTCCGCGCCGTTTTCTGCCGGCATTCAGGAACGTCGGGGTGCTCGGCTGATAATCCTGGCTCATCATCATTTCTGCAAACTGCTCAGCTTTCTCTGCATTTCCATTGCCGAAATAAAGGGCCACAACAGCCACCCGGTCTTCAAAGCGCTCAAGGATCATTTTCTGATCATTGGTTTTCAGCGCATAATCATTGTAGAATTTAAACGCACTCATGAATGACGGAAAACGGAATTTCTTTTCATAGCAAAGATTGTAGACGCGCTCAATTTCTTCAAATGAATACGCCTCGAGGAATTCTTTTTCATAAAAGTCATTTTCGAGCAGGTAGTCGAGCTTTTCTTTCAGATCGTGAAAGAAAACAGTGTGCTGATTGACGTATTGAATGAAGTATTGATAAACGGCTTCTTTGTCTTTTTCAAATTGAAAGGACCCGTCCTTTTGGAACATGATTTCATTGTTTAACTGGATCCAGTCGGTGGTTTGTGTTTGTTGCAACTTTCATCGCCTCCTCTGCGAAAATGGACACATCGTTTTTTGTTCCGCTCAGTTCGAATTTATGGAGTATGGGAACGTTGTAGTTAACTGCAATCTGATTGGCGCTTTTGGCGAAATTGTCTCCCCATACTTTGTTTCCACTCGATGCCACAGCAAGAAGCTGCTCTGCATGTTCTTCGAGAAATGCTTCGGTGGATTCCGGAATATTTCCAAATCCCTTCGTATAGGTGATAAGGATAAACGGTTCATCGATTTGTTCCGCTTCATTCAGACTGTACACCCGGTCAAACGGGATTTTTTCCGCAAAACGCTTCACGTTGCCCGTCATAGAATCAAAAATGATCGGTATCATCGAATCCCCTCCTTACTTTCTAAAATGTACGAATGCCTGTACACTTTTGCTATACCACTACTATATATGGTGTAATCATCTTTTTCAACATACATGATATAGATATTTTTCGTTTCATCCTCTTGACAATTAAAATCTCTGCCATACTTCCTTATACTCCGCGATTCTACCCCTGTAATTGTGCACATTTTCTGACAGAAAAAATTTCAGTAAGTAAGGCCTGCTTCTATATCTAGTCGTTTTTAAAAACTGGCAGTGTCTGTAATACTACATACGGACATGCATTTAGTCCAGCTCTCTACTTACGGCAGAGTAATTTTCGGTAAATTCTTGATACTTTCAGCATACAGAAAAAATGCACTACGCAAACAAAAGCAGCCCGCGCCTTCGCGGACTGCCTTTCCATATTTCATCGCCTTTTCAGGCGGTGTTTTACCGTTCTTTCAATTGAATAAGCTCGTTGACGATCCAGTAGGGGTCCGGCCGGTCAGCATCCCAGGCAGAAACTGCCACGGTACCGTCCTGGTCGATGACATACGTTACATCTGCGGGACAGTACGAATGGTATCCGGCAGTCCGCAGGGCCGCTTTAACCTCCGGGACGTCCTGAAGCAGGTAATCGCGGCAGGAGATACACGCGTTGTACCAGGAGGCTGCCACATCATTTGTATCTGCAAGCACCTTTCCTGAGAAAGACATATACTGCAGCTCTTCCTGAAGCGCGGACACCTGCCCGCTGGCAGCTACTACAACCTGGGCGCCCATCTGCCGCAGCAGCGGTGAAGCCTCCTGGTAGCTTCGCAGCCGTTCTGTTTCTGCATGTATCCAGCCGCCAAAGCAGAACAGAAGCACTACCGGCCCCTGGAGGAGGAGCTGGTTTAACGTAACATTTTCCCCGTCCATGCCAGGCAGTGAGAATGCCGGTGCTCTCTCTCCCATTCTAAGTCCCGGGCAGACTCCCGGCCGTTTCTCCTGATGCCATTCGTTCCATAAGATGTTTTTTGCCCGGTGCAGCTGTGAATGCAGCACCTTTTCCCTCAGTAGTGCCATTCCTGGAAGACTCCTTTCGGACCCCGTTCATCTGTTGGTGTTAGTTTTTAATTGTCATCATCATCGTCGTCATCTTCAATATCCCTGGAAGCGATTGTACCGTCTGCATCATTTATGAAGAAATCACCTTCCTGTTCGTTCGTTTCCACCGAAAGGTCGTATCCGTTCTTTTCACGATCAAGCTCCCATTCGTTCAGCTCTCCGGACACTTCACCCATTCCCGAAGACACGATATCCTCTAAGCTGACACTGTCCCCGTCCTGAATCAACGTTTCTTCATTATCCTTATCATCATCGGTTTCTTTTTCGGTTACATTGCCGGAGAACGCGCCTACTTCAACATCGTATTCCTGTTCACCTTCAAGTTCTACATTGTATTTCTGATCTTCCATATCCAGTTCCAGCTCAACCGCCTGACCGCCCGTTTCCTCCTCAGCAATCATTACAGCTTCGTCGGCAGTAATTTTTTCTTCACCAGAACTGCTGTTGTTTTCGTTACTTTCTGCGGCTGTTTCTTCTGAAGATTTGTTTGAAGAGGTTTCTGCTTCCACGCCACTATTCATGGTCGTGTAAGCTCCTGCACCAACAACTGCACCAAGCGCCGTGACCCCCGCCAGACTGCCTGCAAGTACTTTCTTTTTCATGGTCATTTCCCCCTTTATTTGTTGTTACACCCTTACTATAAAGGCCCGACATGAGAATATTCCTATAAGAAAATGAGAAATTAATGAGAAATACATGAACGGCGCATAACAAAACAAGCAAAGAGACAAAAAAAGCCACCTGGAATTCTCCAGGCAGCCTCTGCCGTTTAATCATCCCAGGTGACTGACAGTATTTCTCCGGTGATGCCGTGCACCTGAACCGTAGCTTCACCTTCATCATTTTGTTCAAGCTCCACGTAATAAAACGGCTCCCCGGCGTCTGACGTTTCAAAATCAACATCATCCACTTCCCCGTGCACTTCTTCCTGTGCCACAGCCACAGCTTCCTGTTCACTAAGCACTGTCTGGCGTCTTTCTTCACGGTCTTCCTGTTCTTTTTCTTCTAAAATATCTCCTGACCTCGCATCGATAGTCATTTCTTCCAACGTTTCGTCTTCGGCAAACTCGACTACGTACACGGCGGTACCTTCCCGTGTTTCCCGGCTGATTTCCTCAATAGAAAAGTCGGTTTCTTCTTCCACCCGGGCGCGTGCTTCCTCTTCTGTTAAAACTTCTGTATCACCAGTGCTGTTACCCGCTACCCGGGTGACGCCTGTGACCGCTCCGTCTTCAACATCCACCTGCAGCTGGTACGTCCCCCGGTCGAGCTCAGTCATCACCTCATAGGTGCCGTTTTGTTTTTCCACGCTCGTGATGTCCCCCTGGTATTGTCCCTGTACAGCCTGTTCAATTTCCTCCGGAGACATTTCCGGGGTAAAATACGGAGAAAACCGCCAGGCCCCAAGAGCTGCCACTATGATACCAGCGACCAGCACAAATAAAAAAATAACATTTTTCACCGCAGGCCCCCCTCTCCCTATTGTTATTATTGTACCCATTCATTCTGAGAAATTGATGAGAAAGGGAGAGTTATTCGCTGGTTACAGGAAAAATTAGGCGGACCGCAGTTCCCTGGCCGTGCGTGCTTTCAATTGTGATGCGTGCGCCGAGAGCTTCAGTAATATCTCTCGCAAGCGACAAACCGAGCCCATAGCCCCCGCTTGTCCGCGTTCTCGACTCATCGACCCGGTAAAAGCGTTCGAAGACTCGTTCAATATCCTTTTCCGGAATACCGATGCCCCGGTCAATCACAGCGATAACCGGTTCTGTAGCTGTCGTTTCGATTTTTACATCAATAACGTCGCTGCTGTATTTCCGGGCGTTATCGAGCAGGATATACAACAACTGCTTCACTTTGTCGGGATCGGTCTGAACGATTGCCGGCTCCCCGGTCAATTCAATCTCCCGGTGGTAGCTGCTGCGGTAATTTTCCACAGCATCTGCTGCCACTCTCTCCAAGTCCACCTCTTTAATGTGAAGGTTCTCTTTTTCACTCTGACGGGCAAGCAGCAGAAGCTGCTGGGTCAGCTCTCTCATCCTCACCGCCTCGGAATGAATAGCCTCCACCGATTCTTCAATGATTTCCGGACGGGAGGCTCCTCTTCTCTGCAGAAGGCTTGCATATGATTCAATCACAGTAAGTGGTGTTTTTAATTCATGTGATGCGTTTGATACAAACTGCTCCTGTTTATGGTAATTTTCCTCGAGACGCTCAATCATTTCATTAAACGTTTCCCCAAGCTGTTCAATTTCATCCCTGGACTTCGACGACGTGGAAATTCGCTTGAATCTGCCGCTCGTCTGGATATCCTGCATAGTTGCTGACAGTGCTGCGATTGGACGCAGGATCACAGTGCTAAGTAAACGGGCAGAGAGAAAGACCGGGATGACAGCCGCAATAGTGGCGACTATTAATATTATCCGGAGCACTGCCAGATTTTCTTCTGTCGGACGTAGGCTGTCGGTAATCTGAATGTTTGCCACCTGGCCGTCCGTCCATATCACCGGCACCGATACGAATGCGTACCGCTCCCCGTCATATTCCGTGACCTGGGAATACTCTTCCGAATAATATTGAACAGGCTCCTCCGTTAAGCTTCCCTCTTCCGGAGAAGTTACCGTCGCTGCCTCAGATTCATCCTGCAGTACAATTCTGGCCATCCCTTCAGTCGGGGTATACGCCCGCAGAAGCTGTTCGACCGAAAAATTATCCGCTGATTCATTAAACGTGGACGCTGTCTGCCTTCCTTCTTCCACAGTCTGTTCTACTTCACTTCCGATCATCATACGGGAAAAGGAAAAGTAAATAGCAAGAACTAAAAGAACGACGAGCACAAATACGAGCACCGATGTATATAAATGAATCTTATTTCCAAGCTTCATAAGAAGTCCTTCACCACGTAGCCAACGCCGCGCACAGTCTGGATATACGCGGTCCCGAACGGTTTATCAATTTTGTTGCGCAGGTAACGGATGTAGACGTCCACCACATTTGTCTCCCCAATGTAATCAAAGCCCCACACCTGCTCTAAAATCTGGTCCCGGGAGAGCACCTGCTTTTTGTTTTTCAACAGATAATAAAGCAGGTCAAACTCTCTGCGGGTCAGCTCTACCGATTCCCCTCCGGCATACACTTCTCTGGCCGACTCATTCAGCCTCAACTCGCCCACAGACAGCCACTGCTCCTCCTCTGTTTCGGCTTTCAAAGCTGCTTCCGCCTGAAAGCGGAGCGACGAACGGACGCGGGCGAGCAGTTCTTCAATTTGGAACGGCTTTGTAATGTAGTCATTGGCCCCGAGATCGAGTCCGGAAACTTTATCCTCCACAGAATCTTTAGCGGTAACAAGCAGAACCGCTGTTTTTGTATTCTGGCTTCGTATTCGGCGCAGCAGTTCGATTCCGCTGATTCCCGGAAGCATAATGTCGAGAATAATTAAATCCCACGGCTCCGCCTGATACATAGCCAGTCCTTCGAGACCATCGGAAGCCTTCTGGACATAATAATTTTCGTAGGTGAGTTCAAGCTCAAGCACCCGCGCAATTTTTTCTTCATCTTCAACAATCAGTATACGTGCCTGTTCCATTATGCATCCCTCAATACGCTGCCGGATGGCAGTCTATTATGATGAAGAACGTTGATTTGAAGCTTTGCCCCACAAAATGATTGTTCTCCATGTAAAATAAACAGCGGTTCCAATTAAACAAATAAGAAAAAACGAAGGGAAAAACCACCCGAGTCCTTCGCTTTCATGCAGGGCCGTACGAACGGTCTGCCACTGAACATAGACGAATCCGAGCGACAGCTCCACGAGGAGGACGGAAATAAGAATCTGTCCTTCACGCTTAAACACTTCTATTTGATGCTCATTCATTCGTACCGGCAGACGGAACCACCCCGGGTAGCGGAGAGAAAAATACGCCCCGATCCAGATAGCAATCAACGCCAGCGGCGGGACAAATAAATAATACTTTGCAGCATATTCGTTTGGGTCTCCGGTAGCGTCGAAAAACTGGGGCACAATGTAGGGAAGACGGGTCCAATAGAAAAGCACAATTGCAAGCATTCCTATTGAAGCTACACCTCCTACAATTAATGCTGTTCTTGCAAACGTCGGCATAACGGTCTGCCTCCTACTATTCTTTATTCCAGCTTCACCACTGCTGCTTTTTTAACGCTTTTGATATCATTACGAGCGTAACGATACAGGACATCGCAATAATGACCATGACGATGCTCCACATCCATTCTCCGGAGATGACGAAGAAAACGCCGAGAATAAGACTGAGCACTACAATAAACCCTTCGAACCAATAAAAGAATTTTACGGCTGCATTTGTGTTCATGACTTTCCCCCTGATTTTTCTTTTGATTTCTTTTTATTGCCTGGCTTTTTTCTGCCCGTCTGGTACGCTCCAAGCAGAGCACTCAGCATGCCAATTGCTGCGACGATGACGTAAAATGTGGAACCGCCAAGCCATAGGAAAAAACCGGCAGTCGCCGCAGCCAAAACTAAAAATATTATATTAAACGTAAACAGTACCGGGGATCTCAAACTACCCCTCCCTTTCGACTTTATCTTATATCAACGTATCATTTTCTTTTCTCATTGCCCATCTTTTCATCAAAAAGAGGACAAAATATTTCCTCATTGGTCTTTTCTCTTTTTAGACCGGTTTAAAACAAAAAAAGCACCCATCTGTATGGGCGCTGTAATGATATGAATGGTGCTAGTGACAGGACTTGAACCTGCGACCTGATGCTTACGAGGCAACTGCTCTACCAGCTGAGCTACACTAGCGAACGTTTACGGCAAATAATAATATACAAAAAGAAAAAATGTGTGTCAATCAAAAAAGCAGAGGCCCATCACGGCCCCTATCTTTCATTCACTTAAATAAACAACAGCAGACTCAGTGCCATTACGGCCATACCACTCACTACCCCGTAAATTGATAGATGGGTTTCGTCATATTTTTTTGCGGCAGGCAGCAGTTCATCCAGAGAAATGAACACCATAATACCAGCCACACCAGCGAAAATGATGCCAAACAGCGTATCGGTCAAAAACGGCATAAGTAGAAGAAATGCCAGAATCGCTCCTGCCGGCTCTGCTAATCCGGACAAAAATGAAAGTCGGAATGCTTTACGTTTGCTTCCGGTCGCAAAATAAATCGGCACCGAAACGGCTACCCCTTCAGGAATATTGTGTATCGCGATGGCAAGAGCGATCGCAAGCCCAAGACCCGGGTCATTCAGGGCAGAGGTGAACGTAGCTATCCCTTCAGGAAAGTTATGTATAGCAATCGCAAGAGCTGTGAAGGTTCCCATTTTCATGAGGCCCTGGCGTTCAAGCTCTTCCTTTGACATATGCATATCTTCCACCCGTTTTACTTCATGCGGATTTCCTTTTTGGGGGACAAGCCGGTCAATGGCAGCAATAAAAATCATCCCTCCAAAAAATCCCCCAACGGTCACCCACTGGCCTCCGACTTCTCCCAACGCCCCGACCAGTGACTCCTGTGCCTTAAAAAATATTTCCACCATGGAGACGTAAATCATCACCCCTCCGGAAAAACCGAGCGAAAAAGCCAAAAACCGGGTATTTGTCGTAGAAGTGAAAAAAGCCAGTATACTTCCGATTCCTGTCGCAAGGCCGGCTCCAAGTGTTAATAAAAATGCATAAATGACGTTTGGTTCCATACGCTGCCCCCTTTGTAATCTGATTGGTTTCACGATTCTTTCCCTTATGCAACATTTTAACCATTCTTCAATTGTTGTGTCAATGCAAAACCTTCCGCGGTGGAAAGCCGGCGCAGGTTTCCCCTGCGCCGTGAACAAAAAAAGGCGCCCACGGCTGGAAAGCCGTAAGCACCTGGTTGTCTCCTGTATGTATGGTGGAGACGGTGGGATTCGAACCCACGTCCAGAGATATTGCCACTTTAGCATCTACGAGCGTAGTCGCTATATTATCATTCGCCAGTACGTCAGCCTAGCAACAGGCTTCCGTACGGCTAGTCTGATTAGTCTCTTCAGCCGCCCTCAGACGGAGGGCGAACTGCGTAGCCCACTAAGAGTGAGACCCCAAATCATTCCACGCGGGCGATGGAATGCGGGATCCGCAAAAAGCAGTTGTTACGCTGCTACTGCGAGGTTTTCGTTGTTTTTGCCAGTTATTATTGGCGTGGCATTTTTACGAGCTGCCTCTCGGCTCGCAGCTAAAGCTCAACCTATCCCTGTCGAAGCCGTAACGTCCCCATGTGAAGGACAAGCATGTGCCCATAGGTTCATGAGCGACATACTATATTATAACGAGAGGTCCGGAGCGTGTCAATCTAGTCGCTCATGCCTTTCATGCTGCGATTGATTGCTTTATCCATTTCACGCTTGGCATCCTGTTCCTTAAGCGCCTGGCGTTTGTCGTATTTTTTCTTACCTTTGGCAAGGCCGATTAACACCTTCGCTTTACCGTTTTTAATATAAACCTTCAATGGAATAATGGAGTACCCGGACTGCATGCTTTTACCAATAAGCTTATTGATCTCCCGGCGGTGCAGCAGAAGCTTTCTCGTACGCAGGGGATCGTGGTTGAACTGATTTCCCTGTTCATACGGGCTGATATGGGCATTATGCAGAAACAGCTCGTTATTGTCGATTTTACCGAAGCTGTCCTTCAGGTTCATCCTGCCGGACCGGATCGACTTTATCTCGGTGCCCCGCAGTTCAATACCGGCTTCGAAGGTGTCTTCGATGGTATAGTCATGACGGGCCTTCCGGTTTTGCGCCAGCACACGTTTTTCCGTTTTTACTGCCATCTCCATTCACCTGCCTTCTGTCTTTATTCTACCATAGGGACCCGGGAGCGTCCTATTGCCCCGGGCTTTCCTGCGATCGTATTATTTCTTTTTATTATTGTTTTTTGAGACTTTCGAGTAAAACGGCTTTTTGTTACCTGATTTACCTTTTTTACGTCCACCGTCTTTTTTATTGCCGTCCTTCTTTTCTCCCTGTCCCTGGCCTTCTTTTCGCCCGGGACGCTTGCCCTTGTCGCCCTGAACAACCTTTGCAGACTCTTTGCGCCGCGCTTTCGCCGGCCGTTTCATGCCGACAATTTCAAAGTCGATCGCCGCTTCGTCAAGATTTACATTCAGAACACGCACTTCCACCTGATCACCGATGCGGTACATATTCGCGGTACGCTCGCCTATCAGTGCATACTGCTTCGGATCATAGTGATAATAATCATCTGTTAGATAGCTGATATGCACCATACCTTCAATGGTGTTTTCAAGCTCCACAAACAGACCGAAATTAGCGGCTCCGCTTACAAAACCGGTGAATTCTTCCCCGATTTTATCCTTCATATACTGGGCTTTTTTCATGCTGTCAACTTCACGCTCGGCATCAATGGCCCGGCGCTCCATCTCCGAAGAATGCTGGGTGATTTCCGGCAGTTCATTTTTCCATTTCTGCTGCGTTTTGTCGTCCAGCCGTTTATTTACCAGATACGTCCGGATTAAACGGTGAACAATCAAGTCCGGATACCGGCGGATAGGCGAAGTGAAGTGAGTATAGAAATCCGCAGCCAAACCGAAGTGGCCGGCGTTTTCAGGATCGTACTTTGCCTGCTGCATCGAGCGCAGCATCACTGTACTGATTACTGCCTGTTCCGGTTCTCCTTTGACAGCGTCAAGAACTTCCTGAAGCGCACGCGGATGGACCGTATTTGCCGTCCCTTTGACTGCATAGCCAAAGTTTGTAACAAACTCCACGAACGACTGCAGCTTGTCTTCGGCAGGGTCTTCGTGAATCCGGTAGACAAACGGCACCTTCATCCAGTGGAAATGCTCGGCTACCGTTTCGTTGGCTGCCAGCATAAACTCTTCAATCAGCTTTTCAGCGACCGAGCGCTCACGAAGCACCACATCTGTCGGAGCAGTCGTTTCATCTACGAGCACCTGTGCTTCCTTAAAATCAAAATCAATGGCGCCTCTTCCAAACCGCTTCTCGCGGAGAATGGCTGCAAGCTCTTCCATGCGTTCAAACATTGGCACGAGCTCGCTGTATTCGTCCCGTTTTGCCTCGTTGTTTTCTTCAAGAATCAGGCGGACGTCATTGTACGTCATACGGGCGGCCGTGCGGATCACACTTTCAAAGATTTCATGGTTAACAATTTCGCCCTGCGGCGTTACTTCCATTTCACACGAGAGCGTCAGCCGGTCCACCTGCGGGTTCAGGCTGCAGATGCCGTTTGACAAACGGTGCGGAATCATCGGAATTACCCGGTCCACCAAATACACGCTCGTGGCCCGTTCTCCCGCTTCCACATCGATAGGTGTTCCTTCGTCCACATAATAGCTGACGTCTGCAATATGAACGCCGAGCTTATAGTTTCCGTTATTATATTTCGTCACCGTTACGGCGTCATCGAGATCCTTTGCGTCTGCCCCGTCGATGGTCACGATGGTTTCATCGCGCAGATCCCGGCGCTGTTTAATTTCACTTTCATCAATCACATCCGGCGTCTGTTGGGCCTGCTCCACAGCTTCCTCCGGAAAATCTCCCGGAAGGCCGTGCTTATGAATGATCGACAGAATATCGACGCCTGGGTCGTTTTTATGCCCGATGATATTGACGACCTTGCCTTCAGCGCCTGACGCCGCATCCGGATATTTGGTCAGTTCTACGACAACCTTATGGCCGTCCACTGCCCCGTTTTCTGCATCCTGTGGAATATAAATGTCATCACGGATATGCTTATCATCCGCCGCGACAAACCCGTAATTACCGTAGCGCTGGTACGTACCAACGACTTTCTCAATACCGCGTTCGATGATACGGATAATCGTGCCTTCGGTTTTACTTCCCTGGCTCGAGTCCGAGATACGAACGAGTACGGTGTCTTTGTTCATCGCCCCATTAATTTCACCGGCCGGTACAAAGATGTCGTCACGTTCCTTTTCCTCCGGAATAATAAAGGCAAATCCTTTGGCATGACTCTGCACGCGCCCGCGCATCAGGTTCATTTTCTCCGGTATGCCGTATCGGTTGCTTCTCGTCCGGACAACGTCTCCGCTGTCCTCCATTTCGTTCAGCGTCTTCATGAGGCGCTTAATGTCTTCCGCCGAATCGGCCTGAAGCGTTTCCTGGATCTCCTCAATGGTTGCAGGACCCGCAGAATCGTTTTTCAGGTAATTCAGCAGTGTCTGTTTTATTTCCTGGTCCAACGTTTTCATCTCCTTTCAATGTTGTTGTGATAAACGTTTTGAGCTTTACGCTCTTTTTTTATTTTGACCAATTTAATCCGTCTAAAAACTGATAAACATCTTCGTTCAGCTCATCGCGGTCGTTCCCGAGGGTGATAACGTGCGGGGAGTCCGGATACCACTTAATCTGTTTATCCTCCGAAGAGATTTCTTCATAAATGATATTTGCGCTGTCCTCTGCAATCATATCATCTTTTTCACCCTGCACAATCATCGCCGGAGCGTGAACCATATCCAGGTCTTCTGCCACTTCCCGGATCAGCCGGTTAACCGAGTGCAGCGTATCCGTCGGCAGCTGGCGGAATTCCATAATTTCTTTATCAATCTGCTCCTGGTCTTTTCCTTCCAGGCGTTTAAATTCTTTCGCGTAATTGATGACGTCTCCATACAGTTTGTCTGCGTTGTTGAACGTCGACATTGGAGCGCTCATCGGAATAACGCCAAGTACGTCGTAATGATACGCCACACGCAGAGCCATCAGCCCGCCGAGAGAAAGACCCCCGACCGCTATCTGGTCGAATCCTCTTTCCTTTAATTCCTCAATTCCTGCTTTTACATCCTCCCACCAGTCATGGTAGTCCGTCTCCATCAGCTCTTCCGGGGGAACACCGTGGCCTTTGTAGACCGGCGCATGGACAGTATACCCTTTCTTTTCCAAAAAACGTCCCATCATCCGGACATCCGCAGATGATCCTGTGAATCCGTGCAGCAGCAGCACTGCACGATTGCCTCCTTCAAAAGTAAATGACTTAGGGGGTACTACACGCATGATTCATCGTCTCCTATCTTTCTTCTTTTCTATTTCTATTTAATCGATCGTTCGCATAAGGCTCTCAGAATTTATTTGTGCTGAAGTTAAAAACAACCGTACATCATTCACCGCTTCGTGCCGGTGCGGCCCGTGAAAAAGAAAGTGCTTGCCGTTTTTGTAAAGCACAAACTGCTTCACCGGACTTTTTACCGTTTTATATATACGTACAGCGCTCCGGACCGGCACCAGGCCATCTTTCTCACCCTGACCGATAAATACCGGACAGGATACTTTTCCAACAAACGGACGCAGCACGTGCGCTGCCTGCTGAAACTCCCGAAGCGCCCAGCCGGGGGTTTTTAATTTTTCTGCGGCCACGCCGTACCAGGGATGCAGCGATCCTCTGACCTGGCCGCCTGCGACAAGCAGCGTGTCCTTCAAAAACTGGCCCGGGTTAATATATTCCATCGGCATACCAATAAGGACGAGCCGTTCCACCTTGTAACGGGCCGCCACGTAGCAGGCAAGCAGGCCTCCCATCGAAAATCCAATCACATACAGAGTGCTGCATGCAGCTGCCAGTTTTTTCGCGGCGCGGTCAGCAGCGTGAATCCATGTGACATAGGAAACACGGCTTTGAATACTGAAGCTTCCGTCAGCATGACCTGGCAGTACCGGTGTTTCCACTGTCCAGTCTGTACACGCACGGAGCTCTGCAGCAATCGGTTCGACCTCCCACGGAGAGCCTGTAAATCCATGCAGACACAAACATCCAATCGTCTGGTTTTCAGCTGCTGTCTTCATGCTCCTGCTCTCCTATCCTTGATTTACCTCTATCCGGCCGCTAAACGTTAAACTAAATTTCCACCTGTTTGTTTGATTCACCAAATAAAGGAAAAGCAAACATTAGCCGGTAACATAAAAAGCAGCGAACGATGGAACCGTCCGCTGCTGAGATAGCTTCCTATACTGTCTGTCAGACAAAATAGGCGATGAGTATGGTAAGAACAAAAAACAACACAGCCAGAACTACTGTAAACTGAATCAGAAAGGCTTCGATGCCTCTCGCTTTCTGTTTTCCAACCATTTGTTCGGCTCCGCCGGATATTGCTCCTGCCAAACCGCTGCTTCGGCCCGACTGCAATAAAATAATTGCAATAAGCATGACCGCAACGACTATTAATGCAACGTACAACGCCGTTATCATCACCCGTACACCTCCACGTTCCAATTACGCTTGTATTAATGTAACACACCAAAACGTGCAGTGCAAGCACATGCGGCAGCACAGGCCGCAAAACCCTTGGTAACGGTGTTTTATTCAATTGTAAAAACCGCAGCCCATGTGACGGGCCGCGGTCGAAAAGCAATTATTTGTTCAGGTTATAAAAAGCATCTTTGCCCAGATAAACAGCGGTTTCCGCCAGTTCATCGTTGATGCGGAGAAGCTGGTTGTATTTAGCCACACGATCCGTCCGGGATGGTGCGCCTGTTTTAATCTGTCCAGCGTTGGTCGCTACAGCGATGTCCGCGATAGTCGTATCCTCTGTTTCCCCGGAACGGTGGGAAATAACAGCTGTGTAACCGGCACGCTTCGCCATTTCAATAGCATCAAAGGTTTCGGTCAGTGTACCGATCTGGTTCACCTTGATCAGAATGGAGTTGCCGATGCCTTTTTCAATGCCTTCTTTCAGCTTGTTGGTGTTCGTTACAAACAAGTCATCGCCCACAAGCTGGACTTTGTCGCCAAGAGCATCTGTAAGCTTTTTGAAGCCTTCCCAGTCGTTTTCATCCAGGCCGTCTTCAATAGAAACGATAGGATATTTCGACACCATGTCCTGGTAAAACTCAATCATTTCGTCTGCTGTTTTCACAACGCCTTCACCTTTAAGGTGATATTTTCCGTCTTCGTACATTTCAGAAGCCGCAGAATCCATGGCGAGCATAATTTCTTCGCCCGGCTTGTAGCCTGCTTTTTCGATAGCTTCAATGATCGTTTGAAGCGCTTCTTCATTCGAACCGAGGTTCGGAGCAAAGCCGCCTTCATCGCCAACACCGGTGTTATAGCCTTTGCTTCCGAGTACCTTCTTCAGGTTGTGGAAGATCTCTGCCCCCATCCGGACAGCTTCAAGGAAGTTGCTCGCGCCGACCGGCATAATCATGAATTCCTGGAAGTCAACGTTGTTGTCTGCGTGCTCGCCGCCATTCAGGATATTCATCATTGGGACCGGCAGGGTTTTCGCATTAAAACCGCCGAGATACTCATACAGTGTAACGCCGAGTTCATCAGCTGCTGCGCGCGCTACCGCCATCGAAACGCCGAGGATGGCATTGGCGCCAAAGCTGCCTTTGTTGTCTGTGCCGTCGAGTTCGATCATTGCCTGGTCGATGCCTGTCTGGTCTGTCACGTCGAAACCGATGATTTCTTCGGCGATCGTTTCGTTAACATTGTCAACCGCTTTAGTGACACCTTTGCCCATAAAACGGTCGCCGCCGTCACGAAGCTCTACCGCTTCGTATTCACCGGTGGAAGCGCCGCTTGGCACAAGCGCACGTCCAAAAGCGCCTGTTTCGGTAAATACTTCTACTTCTACTGTTGGGTTCCCGCGGGAATCGAGTACTTCACGTGCGTAAATATCTGCAATTAAACTCATTGATGATTCACTCCTCTGAATGATTATTGAATGAGGGACTGCCCCGTCATTTCTTTTGGTTTTTCTATTTGCAGCAGCTCTACGGCTGTTGGACACAGGTCAGCGAGCACGCCGCCCTTGCGGAGCTTCGCATTTTCATCTCCTGTGACAATAACCGGTACCGGGTTGGTCGTGTGAGCTGTCATCGGTTTATCATCCGGTGTTGTTACTTCATCGGAGTTTCCGTGGTCTGCCGTAATGATGGCTCGTCCACCCTTATCGTGCAGCAGGTCCACGACCCGCCCGAGGCATTCATCCACTGCTTCAATTGCTTTAACCGTAGCATCAAGGTCACCGGAGTGCCCCACCATGTCCGGATTTGCAAAGTTCAGTACGATGAAATCATGCTTTTCAGACTGAATCTCGCTTTCAAGCGCCTCAGTCACTTCATATACGCTCATTTCCGGCTGCAGATCGTACGTGGCTACCTTCGGCGAATCGATCAGCACCCGTGTTTCACCCTTAAACTCTTCCTCACGTCCGCCGCTGAAGAAAAATGTTACGTGCGGATATTTTTCCGTTTCTGCAATGCGAAGCTGGTGCAGTCCCGCATTTGAAACGATTTCACCCATTGTATTGACCAGGTCCTGCGGAGGGTAGGCGATTTCAGCATTTACCGAATCACTGTACTGGGTCATGCTGACAAATTTCAGATTGGATGGGAATTTATCTCCTCGGTCCAAGCCGTTAAAGCCATCCTGAGTAAACACCTGTGAAAGCTGGATAGCCCGGTCCGGACGAAAGTTGAAGAAAATCACCGCATCGTTATCCTGCAGCCGGCCGACTGCTTCTTTGTCCTTTGTAATAACCGACGGAAGCACAAATTCATCCCATACTCCTTCTTCGTATGAAGCATCAATCGCTTCTTCGGCTGTTTCATAGGATGGCCCTTCTCCGTAAGTAATCGCCCGGTAGGATTTATCCACACGTTCCCAGCGGTTGTCACGGTCCATAGCGTAGTAACGGCCCTGCACCGTAGCAATATCGCCGGTACCGATTTCTTTCATATAATCTTCCACTTCGGACACATACTGTTTAGCAGAACGCTGGCCCACGTCACGACCGTCCAAAAAGGCATGAACATACACGCGCTCAATTTCTTTTTCATTCGCCATGTCGAGCAGTGCTTTTAAATGGTCTATATGGCTGTGGACTCCGCCGTCAGAAAGCAGACCGAATAAATGAAGAGCGCTGTCGTTTTCCTTCACGTGCTCCACAGCATGCTGAAATGCCTGATTGTTTTTGAACGTTCCTTCTTTAATGCCCTTATTAATTAAGGAAAGGCTTTGATAGACGACCCGGCCGGCCCCGATATTCATATGGCCGACCTCCGAGTTGCCCATTTGTCCTTCAGGCAGGCCGACCGCTTCACCGAAAGCCGTCAGCGTTTCATGCGGATACTGGTTCCAATAGCGGTCAAAGTTTGGCGTGCTTGCCTTCGCTACCGCGTTCCCTTTGGTTTCCTCCCGGCAGGCGTAGCCGTCCAGGATAATCAGTGCTACTGGCTGATTGCTCATTTCTTTCCCGCCTCTGCAAGCTCGAGGAAGGCATCCGGCTTCAGGCTGGCACCGCCGACAAGCGCACCGTCAATGTGCTCTTTCGCCATGTACGTTTCAATGTTTTCCGGCTTTACACTGCCGCCGTATTGAATACGCACTTTGTCTGCTGTGTCCTGATCGTACTGATCGGCAAGTGCTTTTCTGACCGAGCCGCAGGTTTCATCCGCATCCTCGGCAGTGGAGGATTTGCCTGTGCCAATGGCCCAGATTGGCTCGTAAGCAACAACCACTTTTGCGGCGTCCTCGGCACTCAGGCCGGCAAAGCCTTTTTCAATCTGTTCGCGCACGACTGCTTCTGTGGAGCCGTTTTCTTTCTGCTCAAGGGATTCGCCGCAGCACATGATCGGTGTTAACCCGTGGTTCAGGGCTGCTTTTACTTTTTGATTAACTGTTTCATCGGTTTCGTTAAACATCTCTCGGCGCTCGGAGTGGCCGATAATGACGTAGGGAATGTTCAGGTCTGCGAGCGCTGCCGGACTGATTTCGCCGGTGAACGCGCCGCTGTCTTCCTGATGCATATTCTGGGCGCCAATTTTCACATCGCTCGATGCTGCCGCCTCATTCATATCCTTCAGAAACAGAGCCGGTGCACACACTACCGTTTCCGCCTCTTCAGCGTTCGGTACTTTGCCTGCTACCTGCTCAATAAATTCCACTGCTTCGCCGTGAAGCTTATTCATCTTCCAGTTGCCTGCTATGATTGGTTTTCTCATTGTTTCACCCCGCTAAGATTATAGTAAATATACTGCTTATTTATCATCCAATGCTGCCACGCCAGGCAGAACTTTTCCTTCGATAAATTCAAGCGATGCTCCGCCGCCGGTGGACATATGGCTCATTTTGTCTGCAAGTCCGAATTTCTCCACCGCTGCTGCAGAGTCGCCGCCGCCAATAACCGTATACGTGCCTGAAGCTTCAGCCATTGCCTCTGCAATTGCGCGCGTCCCATTTTCAAATGTAGCAAGTTCAAACACGCCAACCGGCCCGTTCCAGATCACAAGCTTCGAATCCTTAATGACGTTCGCGTATTCTTTTCTCGTTTCCGGTCCAATATCCAACGCTTCCCAATCGGATGGAATGCTGTCGATTTTTACTGTCTGCGTGTTCGCATCATCGCTGAAGTCATCGGAAACAATAACATCTTTTGGCATGTAAAAGTTTACGCCCTTGTCCTTTGCCTTCTGCATGAATTCTCTCGCCATATCGAGCTTGTCTTCTTCAAGCATGGACTGGCCGATTTCATACCCCTGCGCTTTGACAAACGTATAGGCAAGGCCGCCGCCGATAATAAGATTGTCCACGATATCGAGGAGGTTATCGATAACGCCGATTTTGTCTTTTACTTTCGCTCCTCCAACAATTGCTGTAAACGGACGGTCCGGATTGTCAAGCGCCTGGCCGAGTACATCGAGTTCCTTTTCCATCAGCAGGCCGGCTGCCGACGGCAGATGGCGCGCCACTCCTTCGGTGGACGCATGGGCACGGTGCGCCGCCCCGAATGCATCGTTTACATAAATATCTGCAAGGGAGGCTATGTTTTTTGCCAGAGCTTCATCATTTTTCTCTTCGCCAGCTTCAAAGCGCAGGTTTTCAAGAAGCATGATTTCTCCGTCCTGGAGGGATGCTGCTGTCTGCTTAGCCTCTTCGCCGTATACTTCGTCGACCTTTTTCACGCTGACATTCATGATTTCGCCAAGACGGTTGGCTGCCGGGCCGAGTCGAAGCTCTTCCACAGCTTCCCCTTTCGGGCGTCCAAGGTGGCTGCCGAGAATGACGCGCGCTCCCTGTTCGGATAAGTATTGAATTGTTGGTACAGCTGCACGAATCCGTGCATCATCCGTAATACTTTCGCCTTTCATTGGTACGTTGAAATCAACACGGCAGAAAACGGTTTTGCCCTTCAAATCTAAATCGCGGATGGTTTTCTTATTTAACGCCATTGCCAAACCTCCCTTAAATTATCTTCCTCATCTATCATAACAAAAATCTGCACTTCCGTTCTTTACCCGCCGCAGAAAAAACTGGAACGTCTATTTTTATTACTGCGGCGGTCTGAACGGAAATGCTGAATTTCTGGCGGGCCCGGCCCTCCACACCCAAAAAAGGGAGGAAGAAATAATATTCTCCTCCCTTTCTCAAGTATTAAACGTATGATTTACAGTTTTTTGCCAAAGCTTGCTGCGAGGTCCACAACACGGCTGGAATAACCGAATTCGTTGTCGTACCAAGCGATTACTTTAACCATGTTGTCCTGCATAACGAGTGTCGAAAGAGAGTCTACTGTGGAGGAATAGGCGCTTCCATTGTAGTCCTTCGATACGAGCGGCTCTTCGCTGTAGCCAAGAACGCCTTTAAGTTCATCAGATTCAGAAGCTTCTTTCAAGGCGTTGTTCAGCTCGTCTACTGTTACGTCTTTGTCAAGCTCTGCCACAAAGTCCACAAGGGAGACGTTTGGAGTAGGAACACGCATTGCACCGCCGGTAAGCTTACCATCAAGCTGTGGAAGCACGAGTGCTACTGCCTGGGCGGCACCTGTAGTTGTCGGGATGATGTTTTCAGCGCCAGCGCGCGCACGGCGAAGGTCCTTGTGCGGGCCGTCCTGGATTTGCTGGTCACTCGTGTAGGAGTGGACTGTATTCATCAGGCCGCGTTTGATGCCGAATTTTTCGTCCAGTACTTTAGCTACCGGAGCCAGGCAGTTGGTTGTGCAGGATGCGTTGGAAACGACTTTGTGCTCGTCCGGCTTGAATTCGCCTTCGTTCACACCGACAACAAATGTTGCGTCTACGCCTTTAGCCGGGGCAGAAATGATAACGTTTTTCGCTCCGCCTTCAAGGTGTTTTGCTGCCTGGTCGCGCTGCGTAAAGATACCTGTGGATTCAACGACGATTTCAGCGTCTACGCCTTTCCAGTCGATTTTTGCAGGATCTTTTTCAGAGAAAACGGTCAGCTTGTGGCCGTTGATTGTAAGGTTGTCGCCGCTTGCCTGGATTTCTGCGTCAAGCGTGCCGTGAACCGTATCGTATTTTAAAAGATGTGCAAGCGTATCAGTGTCTGTAAGGTCGTTTACTGCTACTACTTCAACATCCGGGTTGTTTAACGCTGCACGGTAAACGTTACGTCCAATACGTCCAAAACCGTTAATACCAATTTTTGTTGCCATAATAATTTTTCCTCCTTGGAATATAAATAATTGTGAAAGCTACTGCAGCATAATGCGGCAGGTGTTCTGCCTGTTACTCAGTCGCCTCCGGTGCATCGCCTTCATTCAGAATAGCCTTGGCTGCACCCTCATCGGTGATCAAAATGCTGCTCGGGCGGTAGCGCATATAAGCTTCAATCGCCTTTGCCTTGCTTGAGCCTCCGGCGACTGTGATCACTGTCTGATCCGACCGGAGTCCGTCCCATTGCAGACCCACCGTATTTTCACGGTGCACCACTTTTCCGTCCTGATTCACATAGTAGCCAAACGACTCCGCCACCGCAGACTCTTCTTCAAGCCTGCTGTGCAGGGAAGTATCCGTGGTCCGCCGACCGGCCATCGTTTTTGCTTCCCCTATGCCGTGAACGACAAGCGATGCCGACTTTAACAGACCAAGCACTTCCTGTACTCCGGGCTCCTGCATGAGCGACCGCCTTGTATCCTCACTCAGCTGGTCAGGCACATGAAGCAGCCGGTACGAAGCCTGGGCTTTCATCGCCATTGCAGAGCTTATGGTGTTGGCCTGGATCTCCACCTTCTCGCCGAGACCGCCGCGGGCAGGCACAAAGATGGTGTTGTGCCATTTTGCGTCAGGCACCATCATATCAGCTGCTGAAGCGAGCGTTGTGCCCCCGGCTACCGCAATCACGTTCCCCGGGCTGACACGGTTCTTCATCTGCTGCACCGTTGCCCGGCCAAGTTCTTTTTTCACTACCGGAAGCTCATCGCTGTCTCCTGAAACGACGATAACCTTCGGAACGGATAAGCGGGCCGCCAGCTTCTGCTCCAATTCCTCAAGCCCGAAAGCATATTTAACTGTCTGTTCGAGCCCTTCCAGCAGTTTATTTCCTTCTTCTGTTAAAAGCATACCTGCGCTTTGCATCAGGATAAGTCCCTGCTGCTTTAAAAAATCTGTTTCACTGCGCAGAACCCGCTCTGAAGTGGATAGCTGAGTGGCGAGGGTTCTTCTTCCAATCGGCTGCATCAGGCGGATGTATTGCAAAATGCGGTACCTTTTCCCTAATGTTTCAAGCACATCAGGCTGCAGTTTCCGCTGCATCTCCAATACGTCACGTAACATATTGCTACACCACCGAACCTGTGGCAGCAGCTTATTTCAAGCCACTCCTCATCATTGATCTTTACTGTACCCTTTGGGACAATTAATGTCCCGCAGAGACATTTTCTGTCCCGCTCATTTTATAAAAAAATGAACGTTTTGTTCACAATTTCATTGTAGCAATCTATATTTGGAAAATCAACGCAAATGTTTACTGCTTTTTTATAGGCTGCCTATGTTTTATTATTACCCGGATATTAATTATTTTATGCATAAAAAATCCTCCCTTTTCTGCAGGGAGGATTCTGGCTACACCGGCTTTTTCCGCTGGGAGGAAGACGGGATGCGAAGCTCTGTTCTGTACTTTGCCACTGCCCGCCTTGAAATCGTACACTGCTGCTCCTGCTGCAGCAGATCAGCCAGCTTCTGGTCCGAAAGAGGCTTCTCTTTATTTTCTTCTTTAATCAATTTTTTCATCATGGCTTTCACTCCGGTGCTTGAAGCATCCTCATCCGGGCGGGCAATTTTCGAAGAGAAGAAGTGCTTCAGTTCTATGAGACCGTGAGGCGTCTGCATGTACTTCCGGCTCGTCGTTCTTGAAACAGTGGATTCATGCACCTCCGCCAGTTCAGCCACCTCCCGGAGCGTCAAAGGGCGAAGCTTTTCTTCCCCGTGTTTCAGGTATTCACTCTGCGCTTCCACGATCACCTCTGATATTTTCTGCAGTGTCTGCTGACGCTGTTCCACGCTCTTAACAATCCATAGAAACTGCTTATATTTTTCCATAGCATACTGCCTGGCTTCTTCATCGGCATCCTGATTCAAAAGACGCCAGTATTTTTCATTCATCTGCAGCTCGGGAAGCCGGTCATTCAAAATCGTGACCACCCATTCTCCGCCGATTTCCTCCACGCGGACATCCGGGGATACAGAAATTGTTTTCTCCTGCCGGTAGGCATCCCCCGGATGCGGGGAAAGCTTCTGGAGGCATGTATAGATCTCCTGCAGCTGCTCTTTAGTGAGCTGATACTTCTGCTGCAGGTAGCGCCATTTTTTCGCCCCCAGCGCCTCGAGATCTTCGGCTACGACCTGGTCAATATATGGATCTATATCCAGGCAGCGTTCAAGCTGCAGAAGAAGACATTCCTTTAAATCCCTGGCACCGACCCCTGCCGGTTCGAGCTGTTGAAGCATCGAAATATACTGCCCGCTTTCTTCTCTGCCCAGCCCGAATTTCCGTTCCATTTCCCATTCGATGTCTTCTAAGTATCCACGCTCGTCAACGCTTCCGGCTAAAAATAAAAGTATTTCCCTGGCAGTTCCTTTATAACCTCCGCATGCAATCTGCTCCCTCAGTGCCTCTTCGAGAGTTTCCTCCGAAGGTTCACGCCAGTCCAGCTGTTCACCCATGGACGCTGTATTGTGGACCGGAGCAGCGGCCCGGGATGCAGAAAGCGACGCTCCGTCCGTGATAGAAGGGAGAGTTAAATCCATTAAGGGATTTTCCATTGCTTCTTCCTGCAGATAGTCGGACAATTCCTGTGAAGAAAGCTTCAACAGGGCAATTGCCTGCTTTAACTCCTGCGTCATCACCAAGCTCATTTCCTGCTTCTGCTGCAGTTCAAGCCCCAGACCCATTATCTCCACCTCCTTTACTGAAAACGCTTTCTTATATCATATCATATTTTTCTTCCATGAATCGATCCCTTTTTCTTGTTCTCTTAATGGCATTATATAAAAATAGATGTGACCCTTCTATTTGTTTGTCAGATCATTTTTCATCTAAATTAAGATTTATGCGGAAGTGAAACATTTGCACGTAACGTTTATGTTTGTGAAAATAAAGGGAATGGAGGTTGACGTGTAGCTATATGGAATAGGGTCAGACTTTTTATTTGACCTTAATTGACCAAAGAGTTATGATAATAACAGCAACGCGGAAGGAAAAAATATTTTCCATACAACTACCATGAATGTAGGCATACATTTCATTAAAGGAGGACGCTTTTCATGAACTTGATACCAACAGTTATTGAACAAACCAACCGGGGCGAACGCGCATACGACATTTATTCGCGTTTGTTGAAGGACCGCATTATTATGCTTGGCTCAGGCATTGATGACAATGTGGCCAATTCGATCGTAGCACAGCTTCTTTTCCTTGAAGCCGACGATCCGGAGAAGGACATTTCTCTTTATATCAACAGTCCGGGCGGCTCCATTACAGCCGGCATGGCTATCTATGACACAATGCAGCACATTAAACCGCAGGTTTCTACGATCTGCGTCGGCATGGCAGCATCGATGGGTGCTTTTCTTCTTACAGCTGGCCAGGAAGGCAAACGTTATGCCCTTCCAAACAGTGAAGTAATGATTCACCAGCCACTCGGCGGCACCCAGGGACAGGCTGCGGACATTGAAATTCACGCCCGCCGCATCATCAAAATGCGTGAAAAACTCAACCAGATCCTTGCAGACCGCAGCGGCCAGCCGCTTGAAGTCATCGAGCGCGACACGGACCGTGATAATTTCATGAGTGCGGAACAGGCAAAAGAATACGGTCTTGTAGACCAGGTTATGGGTCAGTAAGACACAAAAAATCAGGACGGCATAGCGCCGCCCTGATTTTTTTATGTTCACATTTCTTTTTTCATGAATTCCGTTAAGGATTCGGCCGCTTCCTCTTCATCCGCCCCTTCAGCTAAAAGCTTTACGGAGGCTCCGGTGCGCACAGCTAAACTCATAACACCCATAATGCTTTTAGCATTCACCTTTTTATCGTCTTTTTCAAGAAAAATATTGGAATGAAACCGGTTCGCTTCCTGTACAAATAGTGCTGCCGGCCGGGCCTGAAGCCCTGTACGCAAATTTACTTCCACTGTTTTTTCGACCATAGTTATTATCTTCCTTTCTCTGTCTGTCTTCACCCGGTACCCGCTTTTCATCTACACATAACGTAATTCAATTTAGAACGTTTTTCAAGCAAGCGCTTTAATGACTGCTGTAATACGGCGCCTGCAGGAACAGAAGAAGCCTCTGCTGCTACAGGCGCCTGCCTTTAGCGATTAAATTTTTTCTGGAATCGGCGGCTTTCCGGCCTGAATACGCTCGGCGATCTGATCAATCTTGCGCAGCCGGTGGTTCACCCCGGATTTACTCACCTTTCCGCTCGGCACCATTTCCCCAAGCTCCTTCAGCGTGACGTCCTGATGCTGGACACGCAGGATTGCCATTTCCCTGATTTTTTCAGGGAGGTTTTCGAGTCCGACTTCTGCCTGGACAAGCTGAATGTTTTCCACCTGCCTCAGTGCGGCTCCCACAGTCTTGTTTAAGTTCGCTGTTTCGCAGTTCACCAGGCGGTTCACCGAATTCCTCATGTCTTTCATAATCCGTACATCTTCAAAATAAAGCAGCGCCTGGTGCGCACCGATAATATTTAGAAACTCGGTAATTTTTTCGCTTTCTTTAATATAAAGAATGTAGCCCTTTTTCCGTTCAAGGCTTTTCGATGTGAGCCCGAACGTTTCCATCAGCTCCCGGAGTGCCCGGTTGTGCTCTTCATACATCGAATAAATTTCAAGATGATACGAAGAAGTTTCCGGATGATTGACCGATCCGCCGGCTAAAAAGGCTCCGCGCAAATACGCCCGGCGGCTGTCCGTGTCTGGAATCACGTCTCTCGCGATCGACCGGTTAAACTGGTAGCCGTTTTCCATAATGGCAAGGTCGCTCAGCATCTCTTTCGTTTCTTCGGCCATCCGCACTACATAGACATTATTCTTTTTTAAACGCATCTTTTTCCGCACAAGCAGTTCAATCACCATATCCTTGTAGATACGCTTGATTAACGAATAGATCCGTCGTGCGATAGCGGCATTTTCAGTTGAAACGTCTAAAATCAGCTGGCCGTTGCCAAATGAAATTGAGCCGTTCATTCTGATTAACGCCGCCAGCTCCGCTTTGGCGCTCGTATCTTCCACTTCAATCTGAGTTAATTCTTTTTTTGTTATAGCCGCAAATGAAGACATCCATCTTCACCGCCTTTCTGTCAATCACGGGCGAGCAAGGCTTCAGATACTTTTTTGGCATTATGACGAAGAACGAGGCCGTCATAGTGCATAAATGTATCTGTTACTACCCGGCACCCAATCTGTTCTAATCTTTCATAATCACATTTCACGGGAAACGCCTGCTGTTTTTCATAGTTTGCAAGCACCGGAGCCGGTATTTCTCCGTTATGCACAAGTACAGTATCCACAAAAGCGCCCCCTGTATGCTTTTCGATGGCATGCAGATGATCGGCTGCCGAAAAGTCGTCCGTTTCCCCCGGCTGCGTCATTACATTGCAAATGTATACTTTGCGCGCCCCTGAGCGATTAATGGCATCCCGGATACCGGGCACGATCAAATTCGGCATGATGCTTGTAAACAGGCTACCGGGACCAATCACAATGACATCTGCCTGTTCAATGGCACGCACGGTTTCCGGAAGCGCTTCAGCGTCCGGCGGGTGGATAAACACCTGGTCAATCTGCTTGCCGGCTTTTGGAATCAGGGACTCCCCGTAGACCGTGGAGCCGTCCTTCATTTTTGCAGACAGCTCAATACTCCGATTAGAGGCGGGAAGGACCTTTCCGCGTACGTTTAACACGGTACTAAGCTCTGTAATCCCTTTGGCAAAGTCTCCGGTAATGGAGGTCATTCCTGCTACCAGTAAATTCCCCAGGGAATGACCGGTCAGCCCCTCCCCGCTCGTGAAGCGGTGCTGGAACAATTCTTCAATTAAAGGCTCAACTTCCGCAAGCGCCACCAGTACGTTTCTTACATCCCCGGGCGGGGGAATATTAAACTCTTTCCGTAAGCGCCCGGAGCTTCCTCCGTCGTCTGCGACGGTCACAATCGCCGTAATATCTGCCGGAAACTGCTTCAGCCCCCGGAGCAGAACGCCTATACCTGTGCCACCGCCCATCACTACAACCTTCTGGTCCTCCACGTCTATTTTTTCCTTCCTTCCTCAATGTCCCGGTGATTGGCATTCGTCTCATATTTCCCTGAAAAGTAAGAAGCAATATATTCAGCAAGCGTCACGGAACGGTGCTTGCCTCCTGTACATCCAATCGCAACCACAAGCTGGGACTTGCCTTCCTGCTTATACAGTGGAAGCATAAATTCAAGCATATCCACCAGTTTATTTATAAATTCCTTTGTATCCGTCCATTTTAACACGTACGAAGACACTTCTTCTTCGAGACCGGTTTTGGGCTCCAGATGCTCCACGTAGTGAGGGTTGGGCAGAAAACGAACGTCAAACACCAGATCCGCATCGATCGGCATCCCGTACTTAAATCCGAAGGACATAACATTCATATTAAAAACCGACTGGTTTTTCTCAGCGTAATCAGTTAATATACGCTCTCGCAGCTCTCTTGGTTTCAGGCTGCTCGTATCAATAATATGGCGCGCCCGGCCTTTGAGCTCCTGCAGCATCTCCCGCTCGAGCTGAATGCCTTCAAGCGGTGTATCCTCACTTGCAAGCGGATGCGACCGCCGTGTTTCTTTATAGCGGCTGACAAGCACCTGCTCCTTTGCATCCAAAAATAAAATATGTGTCGACAGATCCTTGCGCTGGTCAAGCTGATCTATGGAAGCAAACAGATGATCAAAAAACTCCCTCGTCCGAAGATCCACCACGAAAGCTACTTTATCGGTTTTGTTTTCAGTCGTTTCAATTAAATCGATAAATGTCGAAATTAGTGAAGGAGGCAGATTGTCTACACAGTAATAGCCCAGATCCTCAAAGCACTGGATGGCCACCGTCTTTCCGGCCCCTGACATCCCCGTAATGATTTCAACCTGAATTGATTTGCGCTCTTGTTCCATAATCTGCATCCCTCTTTTACATATAGTATGGCGTTGACTGCTCAAACCGGCGGTCCAGAAGCCGGCGATCCTTCGTATAGCGGAACGTACCATACACCGTCCCTTTATTATTCAAAATATGCTCAACAATGGCTTTATCGCCTTCGGCCATGGGCAGAGACGACACTTCCTGCTTTTTCTTCCACTCAAGGATACCTTCCGGAGACTCATTAAGCAGTCTGCCTCCTGCACCAAAAGCTTCAAATGTAAACATCATCCATTCATTTGCCGCGACCCCGTCCTCCATCGTGATAAATGTAAAAATACCCCGAAGATGCGGGCGTTCAAGCGAAAGGCCCGTTTCTTCCCGGAACTCCCGCCGGACGGAATCATATACCGACTCTCCCGGCTCCATTTTTCCGCCGGGGGCATTCCACCAATCGTAGCTTGGTTTTTTGAGCATAAGCAGTTGATCATTCTGCTGTAAAAAACAATTTGTTACCCGCTGCATGTGTACCACCTCACATATACCTTTTTCCAGTATACTATCCTTCGATGGTTCAGACAATTTACAAAAGAAAGTATCCTATGTTTTTTGCTTTCTGTACCAAAAAAACGGCGCAGAAATGATTTTCTGCGCCTGTGCATCGTCGTTTCAGCCGGAGCGCCTACGCTTCGACCGCGTTTTTCAGTTCTTCCACGTACTGCTGCGCCGTCTGGGCCGCAAGCGACCCGTCGCCGGTCGCCGTCACGATCTGGCGCAGGAACTTGTCCCGGATGTCGCCGGCGGCGAACACGCCCGGAATCTTCGTCTCCATTTCCTCGTTCGTTTCGATATAGCCCTCGTCGTTCGTGATGCCGAGGTCGAGAAACGCCCCGTTCAGCGGCAGCAGCCCGATGTAGATGAACGCGCCGCTCGTTTCGAAGTCGTAGTCCTCGCCGGTTTTCAGGTCCGTCAGCGTGACGCTTCCGACCTTGCCGCCCTCGCCGTTGATCGTCTTCACGACCGTGCTCCATTTGAAGTCGATCTTGTCGTTCACAAACGCGCGCTGCTGCAGGATCTTCTGCGCCCGCAGCTCGTCGCGGCGGTGAATGACCGTCACCTTATCGGCAAACCGGGTCAGGTACACCGCCTCCTCGACGGCGGAGTCGCCGCCGCCGACGACCACGATCTCCTTGTTCCGGAAAAAGGCGCCGTCGCACACCGCGCAGTAGGACACGCCGCGGCCGCCGAGCTCCTTTTCGCCCTCGACGCCGAGCTGCTTGTACTCCGCGCCGGTCGCGATGATCAAGGCGCGCGTTTTATACTGCTTGTTGCCGGCGTAGACCGTTTTGTATTCCTTGCCGTCCTCAACGCGGGAGACGTCGCCGTAGGCGTACGCCGCCCCGAACTTCTGGGCGTGCTGGAACATTTTCGTCGACAGGTCGGGCCCGAGGATATGGTCAAAGCCCGGATAGTTTTCCACGTCCTCGGTGTTGGCCATCTGGCCGCCGGGCACACCGCGCTCGAGCATGAGCGTATCCATTTCTGCCCGGGAGGCGTACACCGCCGCGGTCATGCCGGCCGGGCCGGCCCCCGCGATAATCACATCATAAATCCGTTCTTCCGTCATAAAAGGCCACTCCCCTTATTTTAAATATCGCTCTCTTATGGCATTTATACTTATTGTATGGCAGCCGCTTTTTGGCGTCCAGTACTCTGCTTACTGCTGAAAATCGTCCTGTACCATTTCTCTTACCCTCTGTCCGGTCAATATATTCTGTTCATATTCCCGGTAAAGCTGTTTTACTTCCGGGTGATCGAGCTGACGGTTCTGTTTCCACCATTTTGCCGCCTGTTCCGTTTCACCGAGCAAATATAACGCCGCTCCGTGATAAAACGCAACCGATCCGCGTTCAATCACGAACCGTTTATGATAAAGACGGGCGTAACGGCAGGCATCTTCATAATAGCCAAGATACGTACAGACCGCGCTGATCCAGTGAAGGGACTCCCGGTCGAGCGGAAGGATCGCTGTAAGCACGTTCATCACTTCCTTCGAACGCTCATGCTCCCCTTCGCTTTCATACAATGCGGCGAGCTGACAGCTGGCCGGCACGTAAGCGCCCTCCTGGTGCACCGTTTCCAGCAGCTTTACAGCCTGCTCCGTGTCTCCGCGGTGCTGGTGCAGCTTTGCCAGCTGATGGTAAGCGGCCCAGTAATCTGGCTCCTGCTTCAAAAGCTCTTCAAATAGTTCCTGGGCTTCCTGCACCCTGCCTTTATCAGCCTTTTCCACTGCCTGTTCATAAATAGTCATGTCTCCTGGATGCTCGAGAAGACCAGGCTCATTTTCTTTAATCATTTCGAGCAGTTCCTTCGTTTCTTCTGCAAAGTCGCCTTCCGGTGCGATCTTCATATAATAACCGGCTGTTTCCGCTGCTTTTTCAAAATTGCCCTGGAAGGCATAATTGTTGGCCAGAAAGAAGTAGCATTCGGAGCGTTCCGGCTCAATTTCTTTGAGCACCCGGTCGAGGATGTCGTTGGAGCGGTCAAACCGTTCCATGTCTGTATATATGGCGGCAAGCTGGCATTGAAACAACCCCTTGGAGGGTTCGAGCTCGACAGCTCTTTCCAAAAAGAGAACGGCGCGCTTCAGGTGATTTTTCTGATAAGCCACCACGCCCCGCTGAAAGAAATATTCACCTGACTGCAAGAAAGGAATAATTGCGTCTTCGTTTTTTTGTTTTGAGCCCAATTCCTTTCATCCTTCCTTCATTTGTTATTCTTTGTTCCATCACGTTCCACATCAATTGTGACATTATAACACGCCCCCTGCTTCATGAAAACTCCCAGGACCCCGCATGTTTTTTCAGCAGCCAAAGACGGCGAAGGAGGATACCAAAGAAAAAACCGTCCGGAGAGGACGGTCTTTTCTGCGGTCAGCCTTATTACGAACGATGTCTTTCTTCGAGCACCCGCAGCACATCATCAAGCGGAAGCTTCTGTTCCCGCAGCAGCACCAGCAGATGGTAAAGAAGATCAGCTGTTTCCCAGCTCAGCTCTTCGTGATCCCGGTTTTTCGAAGCAATAATCACTTCTCCGGCTTCTTCACCGACTTTTTTCAGAATTTTATCCACGCCCTCGGTAAACAAGTACGTCGTGTAGGCGCCCTCCGGCATTTCTGCCTCGCGGGTGGCAATGACCTGCTCGAGCTCATTAATAATCGCGAACCGCCGGCCGTCGGCTGACTGTTTTTCTTCCGACAGCAGCGAACGGGAAAAACAGCTGTAGTCCCCTTTATGGCACGCAGGGCCTTCCGGCTCCACAAGCACATTTAACGCGTCACTGTCGCAGTCATACCGGATGTCTGTCACCTGCTGTTTGTTTCCCGAGGTTTCCCCTTTATGCCAGAGCTCCTGGCGGGAGCGGCTGTAAAACCAGGTTTCTTTCGTATCGATTGTTTTCTGCAGCGATTCTTTGTTCATATAGGCAAGCGTCAGTACCTCTTTACTGACGGCATCCTGCACTATGGCCGGAATCAGGCCTGCTTCATCAAATGTTAGTTCGTCGACGTTCATCGTACTAAGACTCCTCTCTCCCGGATAAAAGCCTTCACTTCTTCAATCGATGTCTCTTTATAATGAAAGATTGAAGCAGCGAGTGCCGCATCCGCCCCTGATTTTTCAAATACATCTACAAAATGCTCTTTGGCGCCAGCGCCGCCGGAGGCGATAACAGGCACGTCCACTGCTTCGCTGACCGTTCGTGTCAAAGCCTCATCAAAGCCAGTCTTGGCTCCGTCCTGATCCATACTCGTCAGAAGAATTTCGCCGGCTCCGCGGGCGGTGACCTCTCTCGCCCAGTCGACGACTTCCCAGTCGGTCGGCGTTCGGCCTCCGTGGGTATAGATTCTCCAGGAGCCGAGTGAATCATCGTACTTTGCATCAACCGCTACAACAATACACTGGGAGCCAAAATAGGTGGAGCCCTGAGTAATTAAATCAGGGTTTTTGACCGCAGCCGTATTGAGCGAAACCTTGTCTGCCCCGGCACGGAGCATGTTGCGCATATCATCGACCGAGCTGATGCCGCCGCCGACCGTAAAGGGAATTGCGATGCTTGCTGCCACCTGTTCCACGACATCTATCATCGTTTTCCGTCCTTCATGCGAGGCGGAAATATCGAGAAAGACAAGTTCGTCTGCCCACTGCTCATCATAAAACGCAGCGAGTTCCACCGGATCACCGGCATCCCGCAGCTCTACAAACTGTGTGCCTTTCACGACCCGGCCTTCTTTCACATCCAGGCATGGAATAATCCGTTTCGTAAGCATTACTGTACCTCCTTCACGGCTTCTGCCACATCTACTTGGCCGGTATATATCGCTTTTCCGACAATGACACCGGATATCCCTTTATCCCGCTTCTCTGCAAGATTCCGGACATCCTCCATCGTCCCGATGCCGCCGGAAGCAATAACATTTACGCCGGTCGCTTCTGCGAGCTGCCTTGTCGCCTCGACGTTTGGCCCGGTCATCGTCCCGTCGGTGGAAATATCGGTGAATATAAACGTCTCCGCCCCGTGGGCAGCCATTTCCCGGCCAAGCTCAACGGCTGTTACCTCCGACGTGTCGAGCCAGCCGTTGACGGCTACATACCCGTCTCTTGCATCAAGACCGATAGCGATACGGCTGCCGTGCTTTTCAAGCATATCCCGGGCAAATTCCGGATACTGCAGGGCAACACTGCCGAGTATCACCCGGTCCACGCCGTTGGATAAGTAATAGTCCACATCCTCCTCGGTCCGGATGCCTCCGCCAACCTGGATACGGACATCAAGCTCCCGTGCGGCACGAACGACGTGCGCATGATTAATGCGCCGTTTTTCTTTTGCCCCGTCAAGGTCGACCATATGAATCCAGGAAGCTCCCGCCTGTGCAAATGAAGCAGCCATTTCAAATGGCGAATCCCCGTAAACAGTCTCCTGATTGTAATCGCCCTGAAAAAGACGGACACAGTTGCCGTCCCGGATATCGATGGCCGGGTATACAATAAAATCACTCATGAGCTCCGCTCCTTTCCCGGACAATCGCCCCGAAATTTTTCAGCATGCCGATGCCGACTGTGCTGCTTTTTTCCGGATGGAACTGCGTGCCCATGACTTCACCGCGGCCAACCACCGCCGGCACTGTTTCGCCGTAATCGCTTGTCGCAATCAAAACGTCCGGGTCGGCGGTTTCTATCACGTAGGAATGCACAAAATACGCATGGCTCTCCTCCACATTTTTCAAAAGCGGATGGTCCGGCTGATGAAACTTGAGCGAATTCCAGCCCATGTGCGGCACCTTCAACCTTCTTCCCTGGCTGTCTTTTCCGGAAAAGCGGCGGGCATACCCCGGAAGAAACCCGAATCCTTCTGTTTCCCCGTGCTCGTCGCTGCCTTCAAACAACAGCTGCATTCCAAGGCAGATACCAAGCAGCGGTTTGCCATCAGCCGCCCAGTGTTCAATAAACTCAAACTGCCCGTTTTCCCGGATTAAATTCATGGCATCCCGAAAAGCACCAACCCCCGGAAGAATCAGGCCGTCCGCTTCCGCAAGCTCCTCTGTGTGCTCGGATACAAAATAAGGAATATCCAGTCGTTCCAGTGCTTTTTTCACACTGTACAGGTTGCCCATGCCATAATCGATTATTCCTATCACAAGCGCTCCACTCCTTTTCTTTACAGCATTCCTTTGGTTGAAGGAACACCTTTCACTCTTGGGTCCAGCTGGGTCGCTTCATCAAGAGCCCGTGCCATCGCCTTAAATACCGCTTCAATAATATGGTGGGTATTGTGTCCGTAATGGACGACGACGTGGAGGTTCATCCGGGCCTCCACCGCGAATTTCCACAAAAACTCATGCACGAGCTCGGTATCAAATGTTCCCACTTTAGCGGACGGCAGCTCCGCCCGGAACTCAAGGTGCGGACGGTTGCTTAGATCCACAATAACCTCTGCGAGCGCATCGTCCATCGGAATTTTAGCCTGGCCGTAGCGGCGGATACCCTTTTTATCGCCGAGCGCCTGGCCGAAGGCTTCGCCGAGGCAGATACCGATGTCCTCGGTCGTATGATGATCATCCACTTCCACATCCCCTTCGGCCTGCACGTTAAGGGAGAAATGGCCGTGCTTTTTAAACAGGTCAAGCATGTGGCTCATAAATGGCACGTTCGTCTGTATGGTCCCGTCCCCTTCGCCGTCGATGCCAAACTGCAGGCGGATGGATGTTTCTCCCGTTTTGCGTTCGACGCTTCCTGTACGTTCTGCCATTCTACTTCTCCCCTTTCCGGATATCCACTGCGCGCGCGTGTGCTTCAAGGCCCTCAATCCGGGCGATCGCAGAGATATATTCGCCGTTTTCCTCGAGTGCTTCTTTGCTGTAGGAAATCACGCTGGACCGTTTCACAAAATCATCGACACCGAGCGGGCTCGAAAAGCGGGCCGTCCCGCTCGTCGGAAGTACGTGATTCGGGCCGGCAAAGTAATCGCCGACCGCTTCGGCACTGTACGGCCCTAAAAAGACAGCCCCGGCATGACGAATGGAGCCGAGCAGGTTATCCGGCTGGGCGGTCATGATTTCCAGATGCTCCGGTGCAAGCCGGTTCACAGCTTCCACCGCCTCCGCCATCGTTTCTGTTAAGTAGATGGCTCCGTGTTTATCAAGCGACTCCTGCGCAATTTTTTTGCGAGGGAGGTCTTCAAGCTGACGCTCAAGCTCTTCGGCCACTTTTTGGCCGAGCGCCTCCGAGGTGGTTACAAGCACAGCCGAGGCGAGCTCATCGTGCTCCGCCTGGGAAAGCATATCGGCCGCAATATAATCCGCCCGGGCTGTGTCATCAGCAAGCACAACAATTTCGCTTGGTCCCGCGATACTGTCGATCGCCACCTGGCCGAACACTTCGCGTTTAGCCAGCGCTACATAAATGTTGCCGGGCCCGACGATTTTATCTACCTTCTGGATGCTTTCCGTGCCGTAGGCAAGCGCGGCTACCGCCTGCGCTCCCCCGATTTTCACAATATTTTTAATGCCAAGCTCACTGGCCGTGACGAGCACCATCGGATGAAGGCGCTGGTCCTCCCCCGGCGGCGAGCACATCGTAATGCTTTTCACGCCCGCAGCGATTGCCGGGATGGCATCCATCATAATGGTCGAGGGGTATGCTGCCTTGCCGCCCGGTACATAAATACCGACGCGGTCGAACGGAATAATCCGCTGGCCGAGCATCGTCCCGTCTTCTTTTGTCACCATCCAGGACTGCCGGAGCTGGCGATGATGAAAATCACGGATATTTTCAATCGCTTTGCGGATCGCTTCGAGCTCTTTATCGTTCACCTGATTATACGCTTCATCTATTTCTTCCTGCTGGACAAACATCTCATCGAGCGTCACGCGGTCAAATATCTCGGTCAGCTCAACGAGTCCTTTATCCCCGTTGTGACGCACCTTTTCAATAATGGAGGCGACCGATTCCCGCTGCTTTTCGGTCCCTCCTTCAATGGTGCGCTCAAGCGTTACTGATTTATCCAAGGGGGTCACGTTCATCATACCTGCTCTTCCACTCCTATCACCTGGGCAACACGCTCCACAAGATCATCAATAACAGTATCCTTCAAACGATAGCTTACCGGATTGACGATCAGCCGGGACGTGATCGGCACAATTGTTTCAAGCTCTATTAAACCATTCTCCTTCAGCGTCTGGCCGGTAGAAACAATGTCTACAATACGGTCTGCCAGACCGACAAGCGGGGCCAGTTCAATCGAGCCGTTTAATTTAATAATTTCCACCTGTTCCCCCTGCTGCTTAAAGTACTGTGTCGCCAGGTTTGGGTACTTGGACGCCACCTTTGGATTTATATCGGACTTCTCATACTCTGGAAGCCCGGCAACTGCCAGGTAGCAGGCACTGATTTTCAGATCCAGCACCTCATACACGTCACGCTCTTCTTCAATCATCGTATCCTTGCCGGCGACCCCGATGTCTGCCACTCCGTGTTCAACATAGGTGGGCACATCCATCGGCTTTGCCAGGATAAAGCGCATATTTGCTTCCGGAGCGTCGACGATCAGCTTTCTGGATTCTTCAAACTCCGGAGGAATAGGAAATCCGGCTTTACGGAGAAGCTGCACCGCTTCTTCGAAAATCCGTCCCTTTGGCATCGCGATTGTCAGCCATTCATTCATGCGAAGCTCCCTCCTTCTTTTTTCCGATCATGGATACAACATCTTCATAGGACCCGCTCAGCTGATCCACGTCCTCTACGCCGCGGATATCCTGAAGCACGACCCGTTTTCCGGTTTCGCGGAGTTTGCGCGCGTGATCCACCGCTTCCGGGCGGCGCTCCGGACTGAACAAGATACACGTCTGGGAAGGCACCGCTCCAGTGAGGCCGAGGGCTTCGACCAGTAAATCAAGCCGGAGACCGAATCCGACAGCCTGGGCCGGACGGTTAAACTGCTGCAGCAGTTCATCATAGCGACCACCGCTTCCAAGCGGCACACCCAGGTTGTTGCCGTAGCTTTCGAATACGATGCCAGTATAGTAGCTCATATGCATAAATAAGTTAAAGTCGAGCTTAATGTAATCGGACAGCTCGTAGTGTTCAAGCACCGTTTTCAGCTCCTGCAGCTCTTCGACCGCTTCCTTTGCCGCCGGCGTCTGAACCAGATTCAAAGCTTCGTCCAGCGTCCGCCAGTCGCCCCTCAGGCGCAGCAGGCTGTTAAGCTTTTTCTTATCCAGAGACGAAAGCGGGAGATTTTCCACATGCTGGCGGTAGCCGACATAATTTTTTTCATATAAAAACCGGCGCAGGTCATCAGCACGTTCATCATTTCCAAGCACCTCTTCAAGCAGCGCATTCACGTACCCGACGTGTCCGACGGTAATTTGAAACGTAGTCAGCCCAGTTTTTCGCAGAGCTTCGATCATAAGAGAAACAACTTCTCCGTTCGCGCTCGAAGTGCCGTCTCCAATCAATTCCACGCCAAGCTGTTCAAATTCTGCCGGCCGTCCTGCCTCAAGCTGCTGCGCGCGAAAAACGTTAGTATGATAAGCCAAACGGATCGGAAAGTGCTGGTTCTGCAGACCGGACGCCGTCACCCGGGCGATAGGCGCAGTCATATCCGGGCGCAGCACCAGCGTCCGCCCCTGCTGGTCGAGCAGTTTAAACAGCTGGTGATCAAGAATCGCCGAAGCGCTCCCGACCGTATCGTAATATTCCAGGGTAGGCGTTTCGACGGGCAGATACCCCCAGCTTTCCCATTCATCGTTAATGACCCGTTGTACGTTCCGTTTTGTCTGAAAATATCCCGGAAGCGCATCGCGCATGCCGAGCGGCTTTTCAAACATAAAAAGCTTACTCATACTCTCTCTCCTTTTCTTTTCACGGTGCTTTAGTTCGCTAATGTACTAACAAAATAAAGAATAACCATAGTTTACACATCTTTTTTTACACCGTCAATTTTCCATCTCTGCTTTCATTGTAACAATATTTGCTGCCCTATCAGCCTTTTCCGTCTCCAAAAATGCGAAAAGCCGGCTCTCTTGAAAGCCGGCTTGAAGCCTACGTTCTTATCCGCATCGGACTGCCGCCGGCAAAGGCCCGTGCCGGCACGTCTTTATGCACGACCGTTCCCGCTGCCACCACAGCCCGGTCTCCAATCGTCACCCCGGGCAGAATAGTCACATTGGCACCGATCATAACCTCGTTTCCGATTACAATGTCGCCAAGACGGTATTCATCAATTAAATGCTCGTGTGTCAAAAGCGTCGACTGATAGCCGATAATGGAATTGCTGCCAATATGGATTTTCTCGGGAAACATAAGGTCCGGCATAACCTTGTACGCAAGCGCCGTTTTTTCACCTATTTCTATTCCAAGCAGCTGCCGGTAGATCCATCTTTTCACAGATACAAAAGGTACGACCCGGGAAGCTTCAATAACAGCTGTATTTCTGAATGCCTTCAAAAATGGAACCGTCCGGTACATCTGCCACAAAGCATTGGTATTATTGCCCGGGAAATAACGATCTGTTTTTCTCATTCTTCTGTTTCTCCAATAATATCGAGCAGATCGCTCATCCGGGTGAGCATCCAGTCCGGTTCATAATTTTTCAGAAATGATGCCCCTTTGATGGTCCATTCCACTCCGGCTGTGTGCACCCCGGCATTTTTCCCTGCCAGAATATCAAACTGGCTGTCCCCGATCATAATGGTTTCCTCCGGACGGGCATTCAGCTGTTTCATAGCTGTTTGCAGCGGTTCCGGATGCGGCTTCGGATTTTCGACATCATCCACCGTAACGAACGTGGAGAAAAAAGGAAGCAGCCCAAGCATATTAGCCCCCTTGACCGCCGCTTCCTTCCGCTTTGTCGTCACAATACCAAGGGAATAGCCGCGCTCGTACAACGTTTTGATAGTGTCGTATACTCCGTCGTATTCCCGGACGAGCGTTTCATGGTTCGCCAGGTTGTGGGATTGATACGTATCAATCATCTGTTCCACCTGGCTCGGATTGCTGCTGATGCTTGAAAAGTTATCCGCCAGCGGCACCCCGATCCAGCTGATGATGTCATCTCTGCTGTATTGGTCAGGAGCGTAGTACGTCAGCACATGTTCATATGAAGAAATGATTAAATCATTTGTATCAATCAGCGTGCCGTCTAAATCAAACAGCAGTGTATTCCATCTGGTCATGATGCTTCCCCTTTCGCTTTCATCCTTATATGCCGGGACCATCTTTACTTAAGTATCTTGCTTTTGCAAGGCCGGCCTGCCTGCGGTATAAAATCAGACTCACGGCTGCTACGATCAGGAGCACCGAAATTAACTGCGCCACCCGGATCGTATCAAACAGCATTAGGCTGTCGGTCCTCATCCCTTCGATAAAAAAGCGTCCGAAGGAATACCAGATAACATAGGTTAAAAACAGCTCCCCGCGGCGGAGGTTAACCCGGCGCAGCCCTAAAAGCAGTAAAAATCCTGCAATATTCCAAAGCGATTCGTACAGGAACGTGGGATTATAGTAAGCTCCCTCAATATACATCTGGTTAATAATAAATTCCGGCAGATGCAGCCCCTCCAAAAACGAACGGCTCACTTCATCGCCGTGGGCTTCCTGGTTGATAAAGTTGCCCCAGCGGCCGATCGCCTGCCCTAAAATGATACTCGGCGCGGCAATATCCGCCAGCTTCCAGAAGGAGACCCGTTTAACCTTCGAGAAAACGATGCCCGTAAGCACGGCGCCGATCAATCCGCCGTGTATCGCAAGACCGCCTTCCCATACGGCCAGAATACTGCCCGGATTCTGTGCGTAGTAATCCCACTCAAAAATCACGTAATACAACCGGGCGCAGATAATCGAAATCGGTATGGCAAAAATGAGCAGATCCGCGAAAATATCTTCCGGGAGCCCGCGTTTCTTTGCTTCATAGGAAGCTAAAATGTACCCAAGCAGAGCGCCCAGGCCAATGAGAATCCCGTACCAGTAAATAGGCACAGACCCGATTTCAAAGGCGACCCGGTCGATAGGCTGAATCGATGAATAAATCATATCCCCTGCCACTCCTGACTGCTAAATGTGTAGTAATTAAAATTCTTCTTTATCACCGTCGTCAATCATCTGTTTCAGCCGATCCGAAAACTGCTGGGCTGTGTTCACGCCCATCCGTTTCAGCCGGAAATTCATGGCCGCTACTTCAATAATAACGGCGAGGTTTCGTCCCGGCCGCACCGGAACAGTCAGCTTCTGAATCTCTGTGTCGAGCACCTGAAGCGTCTCTTCATCAAGACCGAGGCGGTCGTACGCTTTTTGCTCGTCCCAAAGCTCAAGATGAATGGTCAGCGAGATTCGTTTATACGGCCGGACGGCGCCTGCCCCGAACAGCGTCATCACATCGATGATGCCGAGTCCGCGGATTTCAAGCAGATTCTGGATAAGCTCGGGAGCCGTGCCCACAAGGGTATCGCCGTTCTGCTGACGGATTTCGACAGAATCATCCGCTACAAGCCGGTGCCCCCGGCGCACGATATCGAGCGCCGTTTCGCTTTTTCCAACACCGCTTGCCCCGGTGATCAGCACGCCGATGCCGTAAATGTCCACCAGAACGCCGTGCATGGCTGTGGATTTGGCCAGTTTTGTATCGAGATAGTTCGTCAGCTGGCTGATCAGCTGTGTGCTTGGCAGATGCGAGCGCATGATTGGCACCCCGGTCTTTTCCGCATTTTCAATCAGCTCCGGCGGGGCCACCAGTCCCCGCGAAATAACAATACCCGGAGTGTCGTATGTACAAAGCTTTTCCATGCGCTCCTGCTTTTCTTCGTCCTGAAGCTGTTGAAAAAAAGAAAGTTCTGTGCGCCCGAGCAGCTGCAGCCGCCGGGCAGGATAATATGTAAAAAAACCAGCCATCTCTATTCCCGGACGGGAAATATCGCTCGTGGTTATCGCCCGGTACAGCCCTTCTTCCCCGGCAAGAAGCTCTAATTGAAACCGCTCCTTTAAATCCGTTGCTGTCACTTTTGCCATCATGCTGCCTCCCTCAAAAATCGCTCTGTTATATCGTGAATGCGTTTGCTCTCTCTACTTCGTACGTTGCTATTGTAGCACGTTTTCAAAAGAAGATGGAACCTGCTCCGTAGGATTTCAGTTTCACTGCTGCACGAAAAAGACCCGCCTGCAGGCGGGCCATTTTTCACTTATTATAATTTTTCCCAGTTTCCGGAAGACCGTCACGTTTTTCTTCCGCTCAGCGGATTCACGAAAAGGTTGTACATCAGCATATTTAAAACAGCGATCACTACAGCAGCAAGAAAAGCCATGCCAAAGCCGGACATGTTAAAGGCTTCTCCCATAACCGCTGATGTAAGCATCAGCATCAACGCATTGATCACAAAAATAAACAATCCGAATGTAACGACTGAAAGCGGTAGAGTGAAAAAAATTAAAAGCGGGCGAATCACGAGATTGATCAGCGTCAACACTAAACCAGCCGCAATAGCTGCCCCAAAGCCGTCAATAGTAAAGCCGGGGAAAAACCCGGCTACTACCATTAATGCAATAGTGTTAACAATAAAAGGTACTAAACAGCCCATTAGGAGACGGCATCCTCTTCATCAGGGAGAAGCACGGCTAATACGAGATAAATCAGAAGCACCCAGGAGGTAACCGGGAGAATAACGAGCACCACACTGATAATCCGTATTAAGGAAGAATCCCAGCCGAGGTAATCCGCCAATCCGCCGCATACGCCTGTCAATTTCCGGTCTTCACGGGATTTGTACAACTTCTTTTTTGCCAACCTGATCACCCTTTCAGTTTTTTATTCATGACCCTGCACGGTTATGGCACCAGTTTTTGCCGAAGCCTCCAGTCTAAGCGTTGGAGTCGAATCCGGATTGGATACAAACTGATAATACTTTTGCATGAATTCGCTTTTTTCTTCTTTCACTTCGATGTTGTCGAGCAGACACTTGTAGTTCCCGACGTTTGTACGGAGTACGCCCTCCGTTCTGATGTCCCGCGGCGTAATCACCTTGATGCTCCCCGTTGTAGTGGAAAGAAGCGCCCGGCTCCTCTCACTAAGGGACGTGTACCGGGCCGTAATCGCCCCGTTCAGCGCCTCTGCTTCAATATCTGAAAGCGATCCGTCATAATGAATCGAACCGTTCCATGTTTTGACGTCGGCGCTGCCGATTTTACCTTCTTTCAGTTCCACTGACCCGTTGGCTGTCTCCACTGCCAGATAGCCGGCAGAAGCATGCAGCACTGTAATTGCCCCGTTGCTTGCTTTGACGTACAGATTATCTGTCTGAACTCCGTCGATCCGGATATCTCCGTTAAACGTCGATACATCCATTTTGTCCATCGATTTTTCCGGCACATAAACGATCGCCTGGACTTTATAGTGGCCGGACCTTGAAGCAAAGCGGAGCTTCCCGCTCCGGGAGTCAAAATCAGTTCCTTCGATGAACTCACGGCGGGCTGCGTCTTCACTTTCCTCGGTATAGGCTTTTACCTGGCAGGCAACACGGATGGTGCTGCCCTCCCACTTCTGACAGATAAGGCTTCCGTTTTGAATAAACATGTCGAGCGAGCGAATGTCACTCTCATCATGTTCAAACGTATGCTGGAAGTCTACGGCTGGGCCGAAATTAAAGTCGAGGTCAAACCGTTTAACGCGGTCAAGCGCATGATCAAAAAAGCCGGAGAGCATCGCAAACGGGTCTTCCTTACTTTTTCTCTTCTGGCTGCCGGCTGCTTTCTTATCTGTCCGGTAGGCACCGCTTCTCCGGGATTCGGAGGAGCCGCCTTCCCCTTGTTCCTTGCTGTCTGCCTGGGGACCGGACGATGCGCCTGATCCTTTGGCCCGGAGCAGTCGTTCTCCTTCTTCAAGAGAAATAATACCGTCTTCCATCATTTTCAGTATTCGCTGACGTTCTTCATCCATTTCATGTTCCTCCTTAGGTAATATATCAGAACCGGTACATGGACTTTTTAGCCTTCTGCTTCCTATTACATACGAAGAACAGTGGTATCCGTTTCAGTCGATTCTTCTATGATGAAGGGGTATGGGCGGCCTGCTCCGATGCTTCCCATTGCCTGGCCATGCGCTCCCGTTCTCTTTCAAGTACGGGCTTTAAATAATAACCTGTATAGGAAGCCTTTGACTCCGCTACTTTTTCCGGCGTGCCGGTAGCCACAATTTTGCCTCCGCCTGCTCCGCCTTCCGGACCGAGATCAATGATGTGGTCCACCGTTTTAATGACATCGAGATTGTGCTCGATGATTAAAACAGTATCGCCATTATCCACAAGCCGCTGGAGCACCTTCAGGAGCCGGTCGATATCATCCACATGGAGACCAGTCGTCGGCTCGTCGAGGATATAAAGGGATTTGCCCGTGGAACGGCGGTGCAGCTGGGAAGCAAGCTTTACACGCTGGGCTTCCCCACCTGAAAGTGTCGTTGCCTGCTGTCCTAGTTTTATATACCCTAAACCAACGTCATATAACGTTTGGATTTTGCGCCGGATTTTTGGAATATTTTCAAAGAAGTCCACCGCCTCTTCCACGGTCATTTCAAGTACATCGGCAATGTTTTTGCCTTTGTATTTAATTTCGAGCGTTTCACGATTGTAGCGCTGACCGCCGCACTCTTCACATGTGACATAAATATCCGGAAGAAAATGCATTTCTATTTTGATAATACCGTCGCCTTTACACGCTTCACAGCGTCCGCCCCGGACGTTGAAGCTGAAGCGTCCCTTCTGGTAGCCGCGGATTTTCGCTTCGTTGGTCATCGCAAATACCTCACGGATATTATCAAATACCCCGGTATAGGTCGCAGGGTTTGAGCGCGGCGTCCGGCCGATCGGCGACTGATCGATATCAATCACTTTTTCAAGCTGATCGATACCTTCCACGCTTTTATGTGCGCCCGGCTTCTGTTTACCGCGGTGAAGCTTCTGCGAAAGCACCTTGTATAAAATATCGTTGATCAGCGTACTTTTCCCGGATCCTGAGACACCGGTAATCGCACTCAGCAGGCCGAGCGGGACATCTGCATTCGTACGCTTCAGATTATTTTCCACTGCGCCTTTTACTTTCAGCCAGCGGTCGGAAGGCTTACGCCGTTCTCCCGGGAGCGGAATAAATTTTTTTCCCGCTAAATACTGACCGGTCAAGGAGGCGTCGTTTTCCTTCAATTCCTCTGGTGTACCTTCTGCAATAATGTGACCGCCGTGGCGGCCGGCCCCGGGGCCGATGTCAATGATATGGTCGGCAGCAAGCATGGTATCCTCATCGTGTTCAACGACAATCAGCGTGTTTCCAAGATCACGCATGTTCTGCAGCGTCTGTATCAGCCGGTTGTTGTCCCGCTGGTGAAGGCCGATCGACGGCTCATCGAGAACGTAAAGGACACCCATCAGTGCCGAACCGATCTGGGTAGCCAGCCGGATGCGCTGCGCCTCCCCGCCTGACAGCGTACCGGCAGAACGGCTCAGGGTTAAATAATCGAGACCGACATTAATGAGAAAGCCGAGCCGTTCATTGATTTCACGCAGAATCAAACGGGCGATCTCCATTTCTTTTTCCGTTAGATCGATGTTTTCGACATACGTATACGCCTGCTGTATTGAAAGGTCCGTCAGCTCCCCGACGTGAATATTCCCAAGAAGCACAGAACGCGCCTCAAGGCTCAGGCGGTGGCCTTTACACGTCGGGCACTGCTTGTTGCTCATATACTGCTGCATCTGTTCACGGGTAAAATCCGATCCGCTCTCACGATAGCGGCGGGAAACGTTGTTGAGCACGCCTTCAAAATAAATCTGGCGCTCCTGGACCTGGCCGCGTTCATTTTTATGACGGAAGGTTATTTTCTGCTGGCCGTTGCCTTCGAGCAGTATTTCTTTATGCTCTTCCGGAAGATCTTTAAATGGCGTGTCCATATCAATATTAAAGTGATCACAGGCCGAGCGGAGCAGCTGCGGATAATACTGGGAGCTGATCGGCTCCCATACAGCGATGGCATGCTCCCGCAGCGTCCGGTCCGGATCGGGAACTACAAGGTCGCTGTCCACTTCGAGCTTGCTGCCAAGACCGTCACAGGTCGGGCAGGCGCCGTATGGACTGTTAAAGGAAAACATTCTCGGCTCAAGCTCCCCGATCGAAAATCCGCATTCCGGGCACGAGTGATGTTGGTTGAACCGCATTTCCTTTTCACCGACAACATCAATCAGCACCTTCCCTTCCCCGAGTTCGAGGGCTGTTTCCAATGAATCCGCGAGCCGGGACTCCACCCCGTCTTTAATGACAACGCGGTCCACCACTGCTTCAATATCGTGCTTTTTATTTTTTTCGAGATTGATTTCTTCTCCAACGTCGCGCATTTCTCCGTCCACGCGAATACGCACCAGCCCTTTTTGCTTCAGCTGGTCCATCACCTTCACATGCTCTCCCTTTCTGCCGGCAATAACCGGAGCGAGAATCTGCATTTTCGTCCGTTCGGCATAAGCCATCATCTGGTCAACCATCTGGGAAATGGTCTGGGAGGTGATCGGCACATGGTGGTACGGGCAGTAAGGCGTACCAACTCGCGCAAATAAAAGCCGCAGGTAGTCATAAATTTCCGTCACGGTGCCGACTGTGGAGCGCGGGTTCTTGCTCGTCGTTTTCTGATCAATCGATATCGCCGGGGACAGCCCTTCAATGGAATCAACGTCCGGCTTTTCCATCTGCCCTAAAAACTGGCGGGCATACGCGGACAATGATTCGACGTACCGGCGCTGTCCTTCAGCATAGATTGTATCGAAGGCGAGCGAAGATTTCCCGGAGCCGGATAATCCAGTCATGACGACCAGCTGGTCCCTAGGAATTGTCACGTCAATATCTTTTAAATTGTGGGACCTCGCCCCCTGAATCTTAATGTTATCTGCTGCCATTCGTTGGTCATCCTTCCGCTTTAAGTTCTAATACCATATCGCGCAGTTCGGCTGCGCGTTCAAACTGCAGGTCTTTGGCCGCCTGTTTCATTTCGTCTTCCATTTGGTCGATTACTTTTTTCCGCTCCGTCTTGCTCATTTTATCGAGAGCCGGTTTATCAATATCAGATGAATCCTCTGAGCTGACTGTTGCCTGGATCAGGGCAGGGATTTCTTTTTGGATCGTTTTTGGTGTGATGCCGTATTTTTCGTTATGCGCTATCTGGATCTCGCGGCGACGATTCGTTTCACTGATCGCCACATCCATTGACCGCGTGATTTTGTCTGCGTACATAATAACATGCCCGCGGTCGTTCCGGGCAGCACGACCCATCGTCTGGATAAGGGAGCGTTCCGCGCGCAGAAAGCCTTCCTTGTCTGCATCCAGAATGCCGATCAGCGACACTTCCGGAATATCGAGCCCTTCCCGGAGAAGGTTGATGCCGACCAGAACATCAAACTGGCCGAGACGCAGCTGGCGGATAATATCGATCCTCTCGAGCGTTTTAATGTCCGAGTGCAGATACTTCACCCGGATGCCGAGCTCTTTTAAATAGTTGGTCAAATCCTCCGCCATCTTCTTGGTGAGCGTCGTTACGAGCACCCGCTCGTTTTGCTCCCGGCGTTCATGAATTTCGCCGATCAGGTCATCGATCTGTCCTTCAATAGGCTTCACTTCCACGGTAGGGTCAAGCAGACCGGTCGGCCGGATAATCTGTTCGATAACTTCCGGTGCGTGTTCAAGCTCATACGGTCCCGGGGTCGCGGAAATGAACATCGCCTGGTTAATCCGCTCTTCAAATTCATCAAATTTCAGCGGGCGGTTGTCCATCGCAGACGGAAGACGGAAGCCGTGGTCTACGAGCACCTGCTTTCTCGCCTGGTCCCCGTTGTACATACCGCGCACCTGCGGAAGCGTAACGTGGGACTCATCCACCACGAGTAAAAAATCATCCGGAAAATAGTCAATCAATGTATACGGCGCATCCCCCGGGTTCCGGAAGGTCAAATGCCTCGAATAGTTCTCGATGCCGGAGCAAAAACCCATCTCCTGCATCATTTCAAGGTCGTAATTGGTACGCTGTTCGAGCCGCTGCGCCTCAAGCTCCCGGCCGTTCGCCCGAAACTTTTCGAGCTGTTCCTGAAGCTCCTGCTGAATATTTTTAATGGCCCGTTCCATTTTTTCTTCCCGGGTCACAAAGTGGGAGGCCGGGAAAATGGCAGTATGCGAGCGTTCACCGATAACCTCACCGGTCAGGGCGTCCACTTCAGTGATACGGTCGATTTCATCGCCAAACATTTCAACACGAATGCAGTGCTCGTCTCTTGAAGCCGGAAAGATCTCGACGACATCGCCGCGCACGCGAAACGTCCCGCGCACGAAATTAATGTCGTTACGCTCGTATTGAATGTCCACGAGCTTCCGGAGAATCTGGTCCCGTTCAATCTCCATGCCGGTCCGGAGCGAAAGCACCAGATCCCGGTACTCCTCCGGAGAACCAAGGCCGTAAATGCAGGAGACACTGGCGACAATAATAACGTCTTCCCGCTCAAATAAGGCGCTCGTCGCCGAGTGCCTTAGTTTGTCAATTTCATCGTTAATACTCGCGTCCTTTTCAATAAATTGGTCTGTCTGCGGTACGTAGGCCTCCGGTTGATAGTAGTCGTAATAACTCACAAAATATTCCACCGCATTGTTTGGAAACATTTCCTTAAATTCATTATATAACTGCCCGGCCAGTGTCTTATTGTGCGCCATGACAAGCGTCGGCCGGTTTACTTCTGTCAGCACGTTGGATACTGTGAACGTTTTGCCGGTCCCTGTAGCTCCGAGCAGTGTCTGGTATCTTTCGCCGTCGCTCAACCCTTGAACCAGCTTTTCAATCGCCTGCGGCTGGTCGCCCGCCGGGTTATATTTACTAGCCAGTTCAAATGTTTCGTTCATATTAGTCCCTCACTTCCTGTCTGCGTTCCGGTCATATGTCTATTTACTATACCACATGAAGATTGGAAAGAAACAACATAAAAACGAACGTATATTCGCTATTATTATTGTACTCCACTCCCCGGTAATTGCAAAGAAAACGACATTTCCCCTGCATCATGCAAAAAAACAGAACCCGGCAGGGGGGTTCTGTTTTACTGGGCCGTATGCATGCTTTCCGGTGCCGTTCGTTCTTTATTAATCATCAATATCCCAAGCTGATGGTGCTGATTGCTGTAAAGCGCCGCCTGCGCCTGGCGAAGCTCTCCGTTAATATCCTCCACGTCCAGCCGGCAGTAGGCGGAATTTTTCTGCACCGCCCGGTACAGGCTCGCTTCATCATATACTTTTTCGCTGTTCACCCGCCGGATAACCTCACCTGCTTTAATATGCATGCGGTCTGCCGGAGACTCCGGCAGGACAGCGAGTACGGATATTCCGTCTCCGCGGAGCGTATAAAGAAAATTGCTTTTAGCTGAACTGCCGGCAGCAATGGTTACCCATTCCCGCAGCAGAATCAGGACAGCCGTAATTACCGGAATAACCCATCCGCTGTAAAAATAAGCAAGTGCTGCACCGGCGCCGGTAAGGACAGCGATTCGTACAACCCACCACCCGGCCGAACGCACCTGCACAGCTGCCAGACGGTCGAAGGTTTTCATCCGTATGCCGATCACTGCCGGCAGAAGAAGAAGAGAAAAAGCGGTCCCGCCCGGAAGCAGCGGCCACCAGCCTCCTGCCTCAACAGCGCTCCCCGGAATAAACAGAAATACCGGGAGCATCCAGAGGCGGTGCGTGATCTGACCTCCAATCGGCTTGCCGCGGCGGCTGACTGTCCGTATCGGAGAAAAGAACTTTGTCCCGTTCCAGACAATCAGTATTCCTTCCGCAAGCGTGAGCACTGCGAGCCAGACCATCAGAGAAAAAGCATCAAAGCCATTTCCGAGCCAGGCTGCGTCAGAGAAAAACGGTACCGCAGCCCCGGCAGCATCAAGCGCCAGAGCCGCTAAGAATGACGTTCCCCACACGTGCAGAGCGGTCAGCCAGCGGTGCAGACCTGATACTGCCAGCAGGGCGCTGATCACTATTGCAAGCACGATTGTTCCCAGAGGCAGTGAAATGCCCGTAACAATGGTGACGACCGAGACAAAAGCAGCGATTACGATCGCCGGAATAACACTCATCGTCATTTCCATCAGCATTGGATACATTTTAGCCTGAAACATTTTCCGTTCTCTTTTCACTCGAAGATAACCAACCATAAGCATGGCTGCTATCATTATGTAAGTCAGCGGGTTCAGAAAAAACCACGCTAACGCAGGACCAATTTCATCGATTATTCCCTGCATCCACTATTTCCCCCTTTTCTTTGGACCGGGCAGAGCCCGGCCACCGGTATCAGCCTTCATTTATTTTTCTGCGACTACATCAAGCGCGCGCTGCAGCTGCTTATCGTTATCCCGGTTCTGGACATTTTCAAGCACAAAATCGTTCAGCGCATCTGCTGTTTCCGGCGTCAGCGTTCCGGTGGCTTCCAGACCTTCCTGTTCCTCCTGGAAATCCTGTACCGCCGCTTCGGTTTCTTCGCTGTAGTACCCGTCTTCACGTCCCGGATCGAAGCCGGCCCCCTTTAAGAGGGTCTGCGCAGTCGCAATATTTTCTCCAGTCGTATCCGGCTCCAGGGCTTCCTCAATGGACAAAATAGATGCCTGGAAATAGTCCGGCTGCTCCTGCTCAATGGTCGGCTCCACGCCTTCTTCATTAATCCAGTTTCCATCCGGTGTCAGCCATTTGGAAACAGAGAGCTTCACATCGCTTCCGTCATCCAGTTCCATTACCTGCTGGACCGTTCCTTTGCCATAGGTACTCTGCCCTACCAGCTCAAAGCTTCCGGACTCCTTCATTGCAGCTGCCAGAATTTCAGAAGCAGAAACACTTCCCTGGTCAATCACGCCGACCACCGGGTAGTCTTTGTTCTCCTCTAAGGATGAGGTCACCTCTGAAATTGTGCCCTCCCGGTCTTCAATTTCGACTACCGGCTCTCCGCCCGGAATAATCATGCTGCCGATGTCTTCCACCGCGTTCAAATATCCGCCCGGATTTCCACGGACATCAATCACCAGTCCGTCAATGTTTTCACTCTCCACCTGCTCGAGCTGGGTTTCGAATTCATTGGCTGTATTTTCAGAAAATGACGATACATTCAAATAACCGATGCTTTCCCCGTCCTGTTCGATCACTTCGCCCTCTACGGTTTCGATCGGAATTTCATCGCGCTCCACTTCAACATTAAAAGGCTCCCCGCTTCCCCGCTGTACGGTGAGGTTCACGTTCGTTCCTTTTTCTCCGCGGATTTTCAGGACCGCTTCATTGAGCTCCAGATTTTCTGTGCTTTCTCCGTTAATTTCCAAAATATCATCATTTGGCTGAAGTCCGGCGGCTTCTGCTGGAGAATCATCGATTGGAGAAACGATAGTTACCGCGTCCCCGGATTTATTTACTTCAGCTCCAATGCCTTCGAAGGACGACTCCAGTGACTGCGTGAATTCCTGTGCTGTGCTTTCACTCATGTAGCTGGAGTGAGGATCATCGAGTTCTCCGATCATTCCTTCGATAGCCCCCTGCACCAGCGCATCGTCATCCACTTCTGTCATGTATTCGGAGTCGATCAGATCATATACAGAACTGATTTTATTTAAGTCTTCTTCTGACACGTTTTCCGTTCCGCTGTCCGAACCGGATTCGGACAGTGCAGGTGAGTTCGCCCCCGACTCTCCTCCCCAGACAGAAGCACCTACGGCCGCGCCTCCGGTCCCGGCTGCCGCTGCTGTGACCAGAATTGCTGCCGTCACTTTGATGTTTTTCTTCATCTATTTCACTCCAGCTTTATTAAAGTCGTAACCAAACCACAGACTATACGAAAGAGGAATCAGCTGCACGAGCTGTTCCTCCGAATCGAAAACGACGAGCCGTCCCTGAACCTGCGAAGCGGGTCAGTTCGATGGTGTCACGCAAGTGGCGTCTTTCATCGAACTTCCTTACAACAAGGGTGGCTCCGCTTTTCTTTAGTGTAGCATGAACTTCTATGGTTCTGAAACACAATGTTGGCGCTTCCGCTTTTTTACACAGAGTTGCCCTGATTTTCAAATCCCTGGCCAAGCACTTCTGAAGCGTTGCTTACAACCACAAAGGCTTCGGGATCCTGCAGCTGGATCACACGCTTCAGCCGGGTGACCTCCCCACGGTTGACGACGCACATCAGCACCGGACGCGCATCATTGGTAAAGCCCCCACGTCCTTCGAGTTTGGTTACCCCGCGGTCCACTTCTTTTAAAATGGATTTGCGTACCGTTTCTTCGTGCTTTGTAATCACAAAAGCCACCTTGGCATAGCCCAGACCGGTCTGCACGACATCAATAGTTTTTCCGGTAACAAATAACGAAATAAGGGCATACAGTGCGAACTCCAGGCCAAATATGAATGCCGAGCCCGTAACGATCAGCCCGTCCATAATAAAAACTGAGGTACCGAGCGTCCCCCCGGCGTATTTATGAATAATTTGAGCTAGAAGATCCGTCCCTCCAGTCGAAGCACTCGCGCGAAACACCAGTCCAAGACCAAAGCCCACTCCGATTCCGCCAAATAACGCACCGAGCAGCGGATCATCGATGCCGATGTCCCAATTCCTTGTGAAATAAACAATAAACGGCAAAAACAGCGTCCCAATTATCGTTTTTGCCCCGTACTGGAGTCCACCAAGAAGCAGGAGACCGAGAATGAAAAGGAGAACGTTGGTGATTCCTATCGTTACAGCCGGTTCTACGTTCAGCGAAGCCTCCAGGAGGGTCGCAAAACCACTTACCCCTCCGGATGCGATCGAGTTCGGCAGTAAAAAAGCGTTATAGGAAACAGCCACAACGGCCGTTCCGGCAAAAATCTGGAACCCGTTGACCCATTTCAACGCCGTTTTTGACATTGGTTTTCTTCTTCGGTTTACCATTACACTTCCTCCTTTTGGTTTGACGTAAAAAGAGCCTGCGCGAACGCAGGCTGCTGATTTTGCCCTTTGTTATACTTTCATGCTTGCACGCAGATACTCATCGATGAACGGGTCAAGATTGCCGTCCATCACTGACTGCGTGTTCCCCATCTCAACATTCGTCCGGTGGTCTTTCACCATGTTGTACGGATGAAACACGTAAGAACGAATCTGGCTTCCCCAGCCAATTTCTTTCTGTTCTCCGCGGATTTCATCCATTTCCTGCTGGCGTTCTTCAATCTGGCGCTGATACAGCTTTGCCCGCAGCATTTTCATCGCCTGATCCCGGTTTTTCAGCTGGGACCGCTCGTTTTGGCAGGTGACGATGATGTTTGTCGGCAGGTGGGTGATCCGCACGGCGGAGTCCGTCGTGTTTACGTGCTGACCGCCGGCACCGCTCGCACGGTACGTATCGATTCTCAAATCCTCTGTCCGCACTTCCACCTCTACGGAGTCCTCCATTTCCGGCATGACCTCGCAGGAGACAAATGAGGTGTGCCGGCGCCCGGAGGAGTCAAACGGGGAGATCCGCACGAGCCGGTGCACGCCCTTTTCTGCTTTCAGGAAGCCGTAGGCATTGTACCCCTTAATCATCATAGTGACGCTTTTCAGGCCGGCTTCGTCCCCGGGAAGATAATCGAGGGTTTCCACCGTATAGTTTTTCTTTTCCGCCCAGCGGGTGTACATCCGGAGCAGCATGGACGCCCAGTCCTGGGATTCCGTTCCGCCGGCGCCGGGGTGCAGCTCCAGAATGGCGTTGTTTTTATCATACGGCTCGCTGAGGAGCATCTGCAGCTCAAAATCGTTAATGTCCTTTTTCAGCTGCTTCGTGCCTGATTCGAGCTCTTCTTTTAAATCTTCATCGTCTTCTTCTTTCACAAGCTCATAGGAAACCTCGAGATTTTCGTGCTGCTCTTCAAGCTCGCGGTAGCCTTCGGTAATATCCTTTAACGCATTGTTTTCATCGATAACTTTTTTGGAGGCGTCCTGGTCATCCCAGAAGCCGGGGTGGGTCATCTTTTCTTCGAGCTCGCTTATGCGTTCCCGCTTGGCATCGAAGTCAAAGAGACCCCCTGAAGTCCGCTAATCGCTTAGCCATATTTTCAAGTTCGTTTCGAATTTCTGCCATATCCATGTGAGAAATCCCCTTTCTGAATGTAGGAGGCAAGGAAAAAGCCCGAAGCTAAGCACTTCGGGACCTGTCCCTGCCGTTTTTCGTTTCTTATTACCGCTTGTTCGGCACCGGCATTTTCCGGCTGCCGTTTGCCGGCGCTGATTTCTTTTTATTTTTCGGCTGCTCTTCTTCTGCTTCCTGTTCGTCCTGGCGTACTGCTTTTCCTTTAGCGACTTCCTGGCGCTGCAGGTTCTCTTCGTTCACTTCCGATTTGATTACGTACGTCGCTACTTCTTCTTCAATGGAGGCAATCATGTCTTCAAACATATTAAAGCCTTCAAATTTGTATTCACGAAGCGGATCATTCTGGCCGTAAGCCCGCAGGTGAATGCCCTGGCGGAGCTGGTCCATCTGATCGATATGGTTCATCCACTTCCGGTCCACCGACCGGAGGAGCAGCACTTTTTCGAATTCACGCATGGACTCTTCGTCAAATTCCTGCTCTTTTGCTTCGTAGTTCCCTTTTGCTGTCTCCCATATCTTTTCGATAACTTCTTCCTGCTCAAGACCTTTAACGTCCTGCTCTGTCAAATCGCCTTCATTCAGAACGGTCGTGTTCAGGTAGTGAAGCATGCCCTCCAGGTCCCAGTCCTCCGGTACCTGTTCCACCGGCGTATAAGCGGCAACAATATTTTTCACTGTGGAATCCAGCATACGAAGCACGATATCACGCAGGTTGTCCGATTCGAGCACTTCCATCCGCTGGGCGTAAATAATATCACGCTGCTCACGCATGACATCGTCGTACTGCAGGATTTGCTTCCGGGAGTCGTAGTTGGCGCCTTCCACCCGCTTTTGCGACTGTTCCACCGCGCGGGTGACCAGCTTGCTTTCGATCGGCTGATCTTCACTCATCCCGAGGCGCTCCATCATGCTGCTCATATTATCAGAGCCGAACCGGCGCATCAGCTCGTCCTCCATCGACAGGTAAAACTGGGAAGCACCGGGGTCCCCCTGGCGTCCGGCACGGCCGCGGAGCTGATTGTCGATCCGGCGGCTTTCATGCCGTTCGGTACCGATCACAAATAGTCCGCCGAGATCCGGAACATCGTCTCCGAGCTTGATGTCGGTACCACGGCCGGCCATGTTGGTCGCAATAGTGACAGCCCCGCGCTGACCGGCATTTTCAATGATTTTCGCTTCGTTTTCGTGGTTTTTTGCGTTCAGGATGTTGTGAGGAACGTTTTTCTTTTTCAAGTACCGGGAGATCAGCTCGGACGTATCAACGTTAACCGTACCGACGAGCACAGGCTGGCCGGTTTCGTACAATTCAGCAATCCTGTCGGCAGCCGCACGAAATTTCGCTTCCCGGGTTTTAAAAATCAAATCGGATTTATCCTCACGGACGACCGGTTTGTTAGTGGGAATCGACACTACATCCGTGCCGTATATATTGCGGAATTCCTCTTCCTCCGTTTTTGCCGTACCGGTCATGCCGCCAAGCTTCTGGTACATCCGGAAGTAGTTCTGGAATGTAATCGAAGCGAGTGTCATGCTTTCCTTCTGCACCCGCATGCCTTCCTTCGCTTCAATGGCCTGATGGAGGCCTTCACTGTACCGGCGCCCGGCCATCAAACGTCCGGTAAACTGGTCCACTATGACCACTTTGCCGTCCTGCACCACATAGTCCTCATCGCGGTGCATCGTCACATGGGCTTTTAACCCCTGGTTAATATGGTGGAGCAGCTGCACATGCTGCTGGTCATACAAATTCTCTATCTGAAATGCTTTCTCCGCCCGGGTAACGCCTTCATCGGTCAAAAGCACCGTTTTGGTTTTTTCGTCGATTGTGTAATCCCGCTCTTCCTTCAGCCGGCTCACAAACACGTTAGCCGCTGCGTAAAGCTTGGTCGACTGCTCCACCGAGCCGGAAATGATCAGCGGTGTTCTCGCTTCGTCGATCAAAATTGAGTCAACTTCGTCGACGAGGGCAAAATGCAGCGGCCGCTGCACCATTCGTTCCTTGTACAGCACCATATTGTCCCGCAGGTAGTCAAAGCCAAACTCATTATTGGTCCCGTACGTAATGTCAGCCAGATAGGCCTCCCGCTTCGCTTCTTTGCTCATATCCTTTAAATTCAGGCCGACGGTCAATCCGAGGAACTGGTAAAGCTCTCCCAGAGTTTCGCTGTCACGCTTGGCCAGATAGTCGTTGACGGTAACAACGTGCACGCCTTTGCCGGTAATGGCGTTTAAGTAGACCGGCATGGTTGCGACGAGGGTTTTCCCTTCCCCGGTTTTCATTTCCGCGATATCTCCGTCGTTTAATACGATGGCGCCCATCAGCTGTACGCGGAAGGGAGTCATCCCGAGTACGCGTGTCGATGCTTCCGCGACAACCGCATAGGCTTCCGGAAGCAGCTGTTCAAGCTTTTCCCCCTGCTGATAGCGTTCTTTAAACTCTTCTGTCTTACGGGCAAGGTCTTCATCGCTCAAAGTCTGGATGTCTTCATAAAAAGCTTCTATTTTTTCCGCTTTTTTCTCCAGTTTTTTTACATATTTTTGGTTTGTATCTCCAATGACTTTCTTTAATAAACCTCTCATGGTTTAATCATCGTCCTCTCTTTCGTACCATCTAGCCGAAATACGATTGACGCGTATAGTTGTTTTAATTGTCAGTAAGGGCTCGAAGCCTGATTTTATCTGTTGTTTTACATATATAAATGAATCGTTGTATTTCTAAGCATCACCGTATATTTTAACAGTATTCCGCTATTGTTACAACGAGTACCCGTGCTTCCGGCAAAACTAAAACAAGCCCTGCGCATTACCCGCACAGGGCTTGTTGACTCATAAAATTATTCTTCCGGCTCAATCAGGCCGTAGCGCCCGTCGCGGCGTTTGTATACGACTGATGTGTCACCGCTGACAGAGTTGGCAAAGACGAAAAAGTTGTGGCCGAGCATGTCCATCTGAAGGATTGCTTCTTCCGTATCCATCGGCTTTAAATTAAACCGTTTGGTCCGGACAATTTCAAGGCCGTCGTCCTCCTCTGTCACTTCATCCATTAACGGAGCTTCTTTCACCCCGCCATTGGCAATTTCCTCATTTAATTCTTCAATATTGTTTTTAAATACTTCCGATGTTTTGCCGTTCTGGCGGAACTTGCGGTTTACTTTCGTTTTATATTTTCGAATCTGCCGTTCGAGCTTATCCGTCGCAAGATCGATCGCCGCATACATATCCGTATGCGTTTCTTCTGCACGGAGCAGCAGCTGCGGCATAGGGATGGTCACTTCTAAAATTTTCTCGCTGTTTTGAACTTCCATATTTACATGGACGTCCGCTACAGGGGTTGTATCAAAGTAACGTTCAAGCTTGCTCACTTTCTTTTCTACGTAACCTCGAAGAGCTGGAGTCACCTCTAAGTTTTCCCCGCGAATGTTAAAGTTCATCAAGTGAACCCCTCCTTATCGTTATGTGTCTACTTTCTATATTCCTTTTGCAGAATCCTTTTCAAACAACAAAATTTTTTTAAAAAGTGAAAAGAATGTGGCATAACAAAAGGGTCTCAGGACTTATGAAACAGATAAAACCCTTTTAATTGTAAGCGCTGGCTTAACCAGAAATTTCATACAAAAAAGCTGCGCCGGAACGTTCCGGCGCAGTCTGTATTTCTATTATAATCCCATGGAAATATATTTGGTTTCAAGAAACGGCATAATGCCCTGACGTCCGCCTTCGCGTCCGATACCGCTCTGCTTCCAGCCGCCAAACGGTGCCTGGGCGGCCGATGGGCCGCCGTCGTTCCAGCCGACAATACCATATTCGAGGCCTTCGGCGATTTTCATGCCCCGGGACATGTTTTCGGTAAAGAAGTACGAAGCAAGACCGAACGGCGTCGTGTTCGCGAGCTTGACGCCTTCGTCATCACTTGTGATTTTCTGTACCGGTGCCACCGGCCCAAACGTTTCTTCGTGCATGATGATCATGTCGTGGTTGACGTCGCGGAGCACGGTCGGTTCAAAGTAGTAGCCGCCGTCCTTTTCATAGCCGCTGCCGCCGGTGACAACCTTCGCGCCTTTATCGACGGCGTCCTGCACGTGGCGTTCAACTTTGTCGTAGGCGTCTTTATCAATCAGCGGGCCGACCTTCACGTTTTCGTCCATGCCGTCGCCGACCTTCAGGTCCTTGCATGCCTCCGCAAATTTTTCGACAAACTCTTCGTATACCTTTTCATCGGCATATACCCGGTTGACGCAGATGCACGTCTGTCCGGACGCACGGAATTTTGAGGCCACAACGCCGTTGACTGCTTTTTCAATGTCTGCATCGTCAAGGACGAGTGCCGGCGCATGGCCGCCGAGTTCAAGCGACAGCTTTTTAATATCCTGGGCGCCCTGCTCCATCAAATTGCTTCCGACTTCGGTGGAGCCGGTAAAGGTAACCTTCCGGACTTTTTCGTTTGCCATCAGTTCATTGCCGATTGCCGAGGAGCTCTGGCCGGTAACCAGGTTGATCACGCCTTTTGGTACGCCCGCTTCTTCACATATTTCCACGAAACGAACAGCGGACAGCGGCGTATTCTTCGCCGGCTTCAGCACGATCGTGCACCCTGCGGCAAGAGCCGGTCCTACTTTACGGGTGATCATTGCCTGCGGAAAATTCCACGGGGTAATCGCGCCCACAACGCCGACGGGCTGGTGAATCACCATCAGCCGCTTGTTTTCCGAACCGGATGGAATGGTCTCGCCGTATACCCGTTTCGCTTCATCTGCGTACCATTCAATAAAGGAGGCCGCATAGGCTACTTCGCCTTTTGCCTCCGCAAGTGGTTTACCCATTTCCTTTGTCAGCAGTTCGCCAAGTTCATCCTGGCGCTCCATCATGAGGGTGTAAATCTTGCGGAGAATGTCTGCCCGTTCGTAAGCCGTCGTCTTCGACCAGGAATCAAACGCCTCGTGGGCGGCATTAATCGCTTCCTTCGTTTCCGCTTCGCCTGCGTTAGCCGTCTCTCCCACTACTTCTCCGTTTGCCGGATTCACAACATCAATGGTGCCTTCGTCTGCCTGTTTCCATTCACCGTTAATATATATTTTTCCAAACATACCAATATTACTCCCTTTCATGCGGAATATGCATCGTTCATTCTATACCCGCAATTTTCAATTATTATTCTGCTCATTTAATAAAGCAGACGCTTCCTATTTTAGAATAGGACACGGACAGGAGCCCCTATTTTAAAATAAAGCCTAAAAGCGCGTCTTCCCTTGTATTCCGGCGCTCCGGAACATATGATAGTACCAGGCAGCAGCACTTCGGCTGCTTACTCTTCTACATATTTCCCCTTATACCTCTGACAGCAGCAACCTCCCACACTGTTCTGTCCGTCCGGGCGCCGCTCCCCTTGTCTAAGCGGCCGCCCCGGGCACCAGAAGCCCGGCATCCGCCGGGTTTCTTTCTTATGCTCTCCTGCTGCTGAGGGTGCTTTCCTCCACGCAGTTCATATTCGTTCCCCCTCTTTGGAAAGCGGTGGAAGACAACCGTGAACGAGGTCTTATTCTTTTTTGTGTAAAAGTGTGGTATTCTTGAGGAATATGTAAAACGAATTTTAGATGGAGGTCGGAGGTTCCATGAGGAAGTCTTTTGGCGTACTTCTCGTTTCTTTAAGTCTCGTCCTTCCGATAGGATGTTCATCCATTGACAATGAACCAGATCCCACGGAAAACCAAGCTTCAGATGAGGAACCGGCTTCTGGTGAGGTTCTTTCTGAAAGTATTGACTATATGCAGGAATTAGATCGTTATTCTATTGATATAAATATGGACCAGACCATCGGCCCGGCCCGGGAAGAGCCGGTTACCAATGAACTCACCTCCCATGTGGAAGTCGGTACCGATCCGTTCGCCTACCACGAGTCTTCGACGCTGCAGACGACCGAACAGGAGCCAAAGGAAATCGAGCGCTACCTGACGGCCGAAGGCTTTTTTACGTATGATTCTGCAGAAGAAGAATGGATCAAGTATCCGGATGAATTCACCGGTGATTTGAGTGCTTCAAGCCAGTCCATCGGCGAACCATCGGCTGTGCTGGAGCTGATCGAAGCCTACGCTACAGATTTTCAAATGGACGAACAGGAGTCGGAATACGTGATCGAGGCACGAGGACGTTCCGATCAAATGCGTGAACTCGTGAAGAGCACGGTCGGTTTCACCAATGAAGATTTTGAAAACTTAATTGACGATATGCTGTTTGCCGGTAACCTGGAAGACACCGTCTACACTATTACTATCGATAAGGACTCGATGCAGACTAAAAGCATTCAGGCAGATTTTAAAATTGCCATGAATAACAGTCAGACCCCGCAGACTGCTTCCTCCACTCAGTCCCTCACGTTTGCCTATGATGAGGTAAACAATGAGCAGACAATCAGCGCGCCTTCCAACGTCATCGCTACGGCGGAAGAGCTGAACTTTGAAAATCTGCAGGAGTGGGAGGAAGGTGAACGGTTCAGCCAGATTGAAGGCCAGAGCATTTCCGAGCTCATGTATCCTGATCGCCAGCCGGCGAATTGGATTATTGATCACGGATCTCTGCCGGTGCTTGAACAGAGGCTGGGGCTGCCGCCTCTTTCCGAACAGGGCAGCGACGAATAAATAAACAGGCAGGGGGGCCGGCCCCTGCCTGTTTATTTACGCGCGAGTGCTGTCACCCGCAGCTTCCAGCGTTCAAGCACCGGCATATACACTGAAGCGACGTATCGCATCTTCTCGGCGCTGCTCATCGTTTCTGCATCTATCAGGCCCCGCAATTCTTCCGTTGCCTGCTCGAAGGCTTCAAGATCCTGCTTCCATTCCTCCTCCTGGCCAAACAGATATGCCATCGTTACTGTCTGCGAGGAAAACAGCGAGGATTCCCTGGTCGTGCTGTCGAGCAGCCGGTCGCCGTTTTCTTCAAACCCTTCCCGGTAAAAGCCTGTTACCCGGACCATACTTTCCTGCACCATCTGCAGCCAGTCGCTGTACTGCTCCAGAAATGTCGCTTCTGCCCGGCGGAGATGTTCGCTCATCATTACCTGCCCCTTTTTTATCCTTTAAGCCGTTTATAACATAATCGAAGCACGCATACATAAAAAAACCTTCAGATCGAGGTCTGAAGGCTTTACGTATTAGTTTTTGCTGTCGAAAAAATAGGCTGAAGCCGTGGCGCCGGTTTGCTCATATTTCCCCATATGGCGGCGCTTTTGACGGCTTCCCTGCAGTTCTGTGCGGATCACCTGTTTCCAGCCGGCAAGCCGGTCGTCAATATAACGATTCATCTTGACCGTCTCCTCCCCGAGCTGACGCTCGGCCTCTGACCATTCCCCTACTGGCGGCAGATCTTTCAGCTGCCGGTCCCGGGCCTGCAGAAAAAGATCCACGCTCTCAATGTAATCATCCCTTGGCTGTTCATTCTCCGGCATGGGCTGCGCCATTTTCTCGTACAGCTCCCGGGTCGTGACATACAGTTCACGGATTACACTCATTACACGCGGCCACCTTCACGGAAACGGCTCTCCCGGTCTTTTTGCATCGCCTGCTTCCATGTGTCGCGGAACTCTTCGACAAGTCCGTACACTTCCCGCAGAGCGTCTGTGTCATTACTGACATTCGCTTCGATCAGGCGGCGGTACATATAGTCATACATCTGCATCATGCTGCTGCCAAGCTCGCTGTCCGTTTTCAGGGTAATCATCAGCTCGCCGATAATGTTTTGGGCCCGAATCATCAGCTTGTTTTTTTCTTCAACCTTTCCCTCATTCATCGCCTTCTCCGCTTTTTGGAGAAATTTCAAACAGCCGTTGTATAAAAGAAGCGTGAGCTCTCCCGGCGAGGCTGTCTGCATTGCCTGCTGCCGATAAGGATTCGCTTTGACTGGCGCCGGTTTCGGAGCAGGTGCTGCCTGCTTTGGGCTGAACGTTTTCTGCGGCTTCTCTTTATCCGGTGCAGCCGTCTGCTTCATTGCCTGCTGGTACATTGCCTGTGCCTGGTTAAAACTCATATGTTTTCTTCCTCCTCAAGAAGGTGCTGTTGTTACTGGCCGTTGTTCATAAACTGCATCAAATAGTTGGACTGCGAATTGGCCCGGCTCATCGCCTGCTCCATCGCTGTAAACTGGCGGTAATACCGGTTTTCCACTGACGCCATCCGGTCCTCAAACTGAGCGATACGGTCGTCGATGTTTTCCATATTGCGGCCGAGCGTAAACTGGTGCGGAAGCAGCTTGCCTTTGTAGCCCCCGGCCCGTTCGGCAAGCGCCGACACACCGTTGTCGAGCGTTTCCCTCATCCGGCGGGCAAGTCCCTGGGTTTCGGTTGTTGATCCGCTGGCGGCAAACAGCTGGTAAACGCCTTCGCTGTCATCTTCAATCGCCTGACGCAGCTTGTCTTCATCAATTTCGAGCTTGCCGTTGTCAGTGTAGCTGGAGCTTGTCGTAATTCCGATTGAATAGAGCGTATTATACGCTGAATCGGTGCCGTTTACCTGCTCGTATAAAAGAGAGCGCATATTGTTCATGACGTTCGAGATGGAGCTGTCGCTGCGGAGCAGGCCGCTGCGGGCTTTTTCCTCCCAGAGCTCAATTTCTTTTTCGCTCATTTCTTCTTTCTGCTCGTCACTGAGCGGCTTAAAGTCCCGGTTCACCTTTTCATTCAGCTTCCCGTTTACATCTTCAACTATCTTATTATACTCTTCAACAAATCCTTTAATCGTGTCCATGACACCGTCGGTATTTGTATCCGAGCCGAGTGTTACCGCGCCGTCCGCTTCAGTGAATGCTTCTTTAAGCGTGATACTCATCCCGTTAACGTCAAACGTGTTTTTCGCACGCTCGGTTTCAAGTCCGTTCATTGTAAACACAGCATTCTGCTCGCCCTGGTTGGACTCGCCCTCTACATTGTTCAGCCCCAGCGTGTTATTGAAAAAATCACCCGAAAAAAGCATCTCATCGCCATTTTTGTTAAAGTCACCGGTCTCTGACCGGGTGAGCGCTGCTTTACCCGAATGCTCATCGTAAAACGCGCTCACGCCCGCCCCCGAGGAGCTGATGGCACTCATAATATTGTTCATCGACTGTGCACTCGTGAACGTAAATTTGTTTTTCTGTTCGTTTCCGTTTTTATCAAAGGTCGTAATGGTGTTCGTGGAATACTGCTGGGTGAATGTCGCTTCAATCGTTCCGGTCACCGCTTCGCCGAGCGTAACTCTGCCTGTTTTCGTATCCACGTAGGCTTCGTCTGTTGCGAGCTCCTTATCGGGATCTGTCACAATCTTCAGCGCTGCACCTCCGTTTACGCTGATGTCCAGCGTGTCCGGGTTAATCGCTCCCTTACCGAGCGAAAAAGAAGAGGTCGGAGCGGCCGCGTTAATTGTTTTGGTTTCATTGTCCGTGGCATACTGCACGCTAATGCTTTTGCCGCTCGTTACCGCCGAACTAAACTCCAAATCAATTTGGCCGCCCGTAAAGCTGGCCCGTACCTGCCCGGACTCGAGCGGGTCCGTACCGGTTACGACCTCGTACTGCTTGCCGCTTACCTTTACGATCATGTCGTCCGTGTTTTGTTTAAAATTGCTGCCTTCCACGCTGTAGGAGGTGCCGCCATCAGCGTTAACCGTTTTGCTTTGAATCACGCCTTCGCTCCACTGTGGTTCTTTTCCGTCTGCAAATGTCTGGCTGCCGACGGCTTCCGAAGCGGAAAAACCGGTGGCAGTCGCCCGTTCGGAGCTGCTCTGCGAAGCTGATTTGGCCAGCTGCTTGACCTCGCTGATCGAATAGGTCGCATTGCCGGCTGACGCTGAAGCCGTGGCGCTCACCCGGCTGTCGTTGGTGGACGTCGCCGAGCGGGCTGTCATCGATGATTTTTTCATAACCGAATCAAAAATCGTGTTCCGGAAATCAAAAAATTGCTTGTTTACATTCTGATACATTTCCGTCTGCCACTCGAGCGTCTGCTTCTGCTGGTTCAGCTTATTGATCGGCTGGCGCTCCGCCCGCATTAAATCCTTTACTGTCTGGTCAATGTCCATTCCTGAAGCAAACCCGGATACTCGCATGAATGATAGGCTCCCTTCTGCCGTTTTCTTCGTTACTGTTACTATCGGAAATACTTTAAGGCAGTTGAAGCATTTGCCGCAGTTTTTCTAAAATATGAAAAAAGACCCGGATACCATCCGGGCCTCTGGGACATTGCTATTCACTTTTTTCTACGGCATGGCCGCCGAAGCCTTTACGGAGGGCAGCCACCACTTTGCCGTTAAAGGTATCGGTTTCCTGCGAACGATAGCGCATCATGAGCGAGAGCGCAATGACCGGGGTGGTTGCCTCGTATTCGAGCGCGGACTCCACGCTCCACTTGCCTTCGCCGGACGAATGCATCACGCCGCGGATTTCGTCAAGCCTCGCATCGCCGCGGAAGGCTTCCTCCATCAGCTCCATCAGCCAGCCGCGGATGACCGAGCCGTTGTTCCACACGCGGGCAACCTGCTCGTAGTCATAGTCAAACGGGCCTTTTTCAAGCAGTTCAAATCCTTCGCCCATCGCGGCCATCATGCCGTACTCGATGCCGTTATGCACCATTTTCAAATAGTGGGCGCTGCCGCCTTCCCCGGTGTAGTGGTAGCCGTTTTCCACCGACAGGTCTTCCATCAGCGGCTCGAGCACCGGGAAGATGTCCTTGCGTCCGCCGATCATCAGGCAGGCGCCGTTTCTGGCACCGGAAATACCGCCGCTTGTGCCCACGTCGAAAAAGTGGACGCCTCTTGCTTCAAGTGCTTCATAATGAGCGAGCGTCCGCTTGTAGTGGGAGTTGCCGGCATCGATTAAAATGTCTCCTTCATCAAGGTAGGAAGCCGTTTCAGTAAGCACCTGGTCGGTCGCGTCCCCGGCCGGCACCATCACCCAGATGATGCGCGGCTTCGGCAGCTGATCCACGAGCTCCTGCAGGGAGGCGGCTGTGCTGCCGCCGTCGCCCTTAAAGCTTTCACGAAATTCTTCGGACAGATCGTAGGCAACCACATTGTGATTTTTATCAAGCATCTGCAGGCCGATATTATACCCCATTTTTCCTAACCCAATAATTCCTGCTTTCATGTTCTCCACTCCTCTTTTCTATTTATACGAAGATACTTAAAATCAGTGCCACGCCAAAGCCGACAAACCCGATAATTGTTTCCATGACGGTCCATGTCTGCAGCGTCTGTTTTTCGTTCAGGCCGAAGTACCTGCTGACCAGCCAGAACCCGGAGTCGTTCACGTGGGAGAAGGCGGTCGCACCGGAAGCAATCGTAATAACGAGCAGCCCGAGCATTGGCTCGCTGACGTCATATGTTTCAAGCAGCGGCGCTACAAGGCCGGCGGCTGTTACCATCGCCACGGTTGCAGAGCCCTGGGCTACACGGACAAGAACAGCTGTGATAAAGGCAAAAACGAGAATTGGCATGTTCGCGTTCTCCATCGCACTTGCAAGTACATCGCCCACGCCGGACTGGATCAGCATTTCACCGAACACCCCACCGGCACCGGTAACGAGAATGATAATACCCGCCGGCTCAAGGGCTTTCGTCGTAATCTGCTGGACCTCCTGTTTCGAGTAGCCCCGGCGGATACCAAACACATAAAATGTTAAAAGTGCTGCAACAGTTAGTGCAAAGAACGGATCCCCGATAAAGGACAGTATTTCATACGCGGTGCTGTCTTCTGCGAGGAAAACCCCGGAGCCTGTGTTAAGCAGAATCAGCACAAGCGGAAGAAGAATGATAGCGAGAACGCTGCGGAAGCTTGGCAGCTCGCGGTCGTACTCGACGTTTCTCATCTGCTCCATCATGTATTCCGGAACGCCGACGTCGATTTTTTTCGCCATGTATTTTCCGAACAGCGGGCCCGCAATGGCTACTGCCGGAAGGCCGGCAAGTGTACCAAACAGAATAACCCAGCCGAGGTCAGCGCCGATGATCGAAGCAACTGAGATCGGTCCCGGCGTTGGCGGAATAAAGCTGTGCGTCACGGCAAGACCTGCTACAAGCGGAATACCGTAGTACACGAGTGATTTTTTCGTTTTACGAACGAGGCTGTACACAATTGGAATTAAGATAACAAGTGCAACGTCCAAAAAGACGGGAATTGAAACGATAAAGCCTGTAAGCGCAAGCGCCCAGCTGACGTTCTTTTCTCCAAATTTATCAACGAGTGTAAGCGCCAGGCGCTCGGCGCCCCCGGACACACGAAGCATTTCCCCAAACATGGCCCCAAGGCCGATCACGACAGCAATAAATCCAAGGGTGCCGCCCATCCCTTCTTCGATGGTCGTTATAATTTCGCCTGGCGGCATGCCGACGGCAATACCGACGAGGAAGCTGACGAGAAGCAAGGCGATAAAGGCCTGAAGCTTCGTCTTCATCACTAAAAATAACAGTGCAACAATTGCTAATACGGCTACAATAATGAGCCACGGTGCTGAAGTCGTCATAGTATTTCTCCTTTTTCAGTGGATAGTGTGCGTTTGCCTTCTGCGTGTGCACGCTGTACGTCGGCAATCGCGGAAAATTCCGATTGAAGATTGCGTGCGAGCCGAAGGAAAATCGGCTTCAAGTCCCGGTACGCTGTCACGTTATCCATAATTGGGGACTGCCGTGTTTCGATCGGGATCAGTTCGTGAATCGTATCCAGGCTGTCCTTCTGCCCGGTGGCAGTCATGGCAAGCCACGCGGCGCCGAAGCAGGCGCTCTGGTGGCTGTCCGGAACGACAATGTCGCTTTCGAATATGTCTGCCATCATCTGCTTCCACAGCTCCGAGCGGGCGAAGCCGCCGTTGGCACGGAATTCCTTAATGTTGATACCGGCCTCAATCAGCGCTACGACGACGGCGTACATCTGCATCATGACGCCTTCCATAACGCTCCGGACCATCTGTTCGCGACCGTGGTGCAGCGTCAGGCCGAAAAATACGCCCTTCGTATCACTGTTCCAGAACGGGGCACGTTCACCAGTCATGTACGGAAGAAACAGCAGACCGTCGGAGCCCGGCATCACGCTTTCCGCCATTTCCGTCAGCACGTCGTAGGGATCTGTACCATTTTTGCGGCACTCTTCCTTAAGATCCGGCATGATTTTGTCCCGCATCCAGCGAAGTGCTATACCGCCGTTGTTGATCGGACCGCCGATCACCCACAGGTCATCGGTCAGCGCGTAGCAGAATATCCGTCCCTTCGGATCCGTGTACGGCCGGTCGATGACGGTGCGTATCGCTCCACTTGTACCGATCGAGCAGGCAACCACCCCTTCCTCAAGCGCCCCGGAACCAACGTTTGCGAGCACTCCGTCGCTTGCCCCGATGACGACTGTTGTCGTTTCCTGCAAATGGAGCCGCTCACAGACATCCTTGCGTAAGTCGCTGCGCTTGTACGTCGTGCTTACCGGAGTGGATAATTGGCTTTCCGTAATACCGGCAAGAGACAGTGCTCTATCGTCCCACTGCTTTTTATGAATATTGAAAAGGCCGGAAGCGGAGGCGATGGAGTAATCAACGATGTATTCCCCGAACCATTTATGAAAAAGAAATTCCTTCACCGAAATCCATTTCGCTGCATTTGCGGCAATTTCTTCCCGGTGCTTCTGAAACCACATAATTTTCGTCAGCGGCGCCATGGGATGGATCGGTGTACCGGTCCGCTCAAAAATATCCTGTCCGTTTTCAGCCTTTACTTTTTCCGTTTCATGCACCGATCGCTGATCCGCCCAGGTGAGTGCCTGTGTGAGCGGCTCGCCGTTTTCATCTACAGCAAGTATGCTGTGCATCGCTGCACTGAAGCCAATCGTTCCAATATGTTTTCCTTCTTTCGCAACGTCTTCGACAACGTTTTTCAGCGTCTGTTCGACGGCGCGAAGAATTTCGTAAGGATCCTGCTCCTTCCAGGCCGGGTCCGGAGAATAAATTGGATATTCAAGCTCCCGTTCCGCCCAAATTTTTCCGTCTGTATCGTACGCCAGCGTTTTTGTGCTCGTTGTGCCTATGTCCACGCCGGCTGTAAGTGATTCAGCCATAACATTTACTCCCTCGCTTTCGGTAACGCTTTCAATTGATGAAAATATTTTTCTCATTTCGTTATTATACGTGAAATAAAATTCTATGCAAGCGTTTTAAGAAAATTTTTTTCATGTATTTTAATGGATAAGTGAAATTTATTCCTTTATGATAAAGGTAAGACTTTTTTCTCCGGAGGGGTGCTCATGGCTACCGAAACGACTCATGTCCGCCAGCGGATCCAGTCGCTGTACAACAGTTTCAGTGATAAAGAAAAGCAAATCGCCGACTACATGCTGCAAAATCCCGAAACCATCGTCCATTCAACTATCAATCAGGTAGCCGATCAGCTTTCCCTGGCAGACGCCACCGTGTTCCGCTTCTGTAAACGGCTCGGCTTTAAGGGCTACCAGGCGATGAAAATCGCGCTCGCTTCCGACATTATCGAACCAATCGAAGACATTCATGAAACGATCCAGGAAAACGACACCGAAGCAGAAGTCATGTCCAAGGTGTTTCAAAGTAATAAAAATGCCCTTACCTACACGCAGGAAGTGCTTGATGAAAGCACTGTCCGCCAAGCGGTTCAGTACCTGCTTGAAGCGTCTGAGCTTCATTTTTACGGAAGCGGCGGCTCCGGTGTCACTGCCCAGGACGGCCAGCACAAGTTTATGCGTACCGGGCTTCCGAGTCATGCCTATACCGATGCCCACTGGCAGGTAATGGCCGCTTCCCAGCTGAAGCCAGACGACGTCGCGATTGTGATTTCGCACTCGGGGGCCAACGAAGATGTGCTTGAAGCGATGGATGTGGCCAAAGAACAGGGCGCCCGTATTATCGCCATTACAAGCTACGCCAAAACGCCGATCAGCCAAAAAGCGGACCTGACGCTGCAGACCATTTCCCGCGAAACCGAATACCGCTCGGAAGCCCTCGCCTCCAGACTTGCCGAATTATCGCTTCTTGACGGCCTGTATGTAAATTACTGCATCAAAAAGAAAGACCAGGCTCAGGAAGCCGTGGCCAAAATACGCAAAGCCGTCGCACGGAAAAAGCTATAGGAAAAGCGGATCCGCCCTGCACAGCCGTTCCAGACGGCTGGCGTAATCCTGGCTGGAAGCGTCGTAAGACAGTGAAGTCAGGATGCAGCCAATGGACTGGACGGCTGGGTGGCAAAGCTAGACAACAAGAAAAGCAGAGCCACCCTTATTGTAAGGAAGTTCGATGAAAGACGTCACTATCGTGACACCATCGAACGGATCTGCTTTACAGGCCTCACTAACAAAAACAGCCCGGCTTTTCCTACTATAATTAAGGAGAAGCCGGGCTGTTTGTTTTATCCCGTGCGTTCGATCAAAGCGGCATGATTATGTTTTGGGCTGTTCACTTCAGTGCTTACGGGGTACATCGTCATCCGGGAAGCGTCGAATGGCTGCAGCAGTGATTTTAACACTTGCTTATCGGTTTCATGCGGGTCGAGCCAGGTTTTTCGTGCTTCTTCATTCAGAATGACCGGCATCCGGTGGTGAATACTCTGCATTAAATCGTTTGCTTCGGTCGTAATGATCGTGCAGGACGTAATCGTTTCTTCCTCGCCTTCCCACCTGTCCCACAGCCCCGCGAACGCAAACGGCGCTTCGTTGTCGACCGTGATGCGGTACGGTTGCTTCGTACCTCCCTCCCGGTCCCATTCATAGAAGCCATCAGCAATGATCAGGCAGCGCCGGCGTTCAAGCAGGCGATGGAACGCCGGCTTGGTATCAACGCTTTCCGCCCGGGCATTGATCATTTTGTGGCCGATTTTCTTGTCGTCTGCCCAGGACGGGATCAGCCCCCACTGCAGCCAGCCGGCTTTTGTCTGTTCAGTAGAGGATGCTATCGCCAGCACCTTTTGTGACGGCGCTACATTGTAGCTTTCCTGCCCCTCCGGAAATGTCGTACCAAAAGCCTGCTCCAGTGCCTCTTTAGAATAAACCAGGGTGTATCTTCCACACATCACAAGACACCTCCTTTTACAGCTTATGTACCCGAAAAATAAATATTCTACTTAAAAATATTACTACGGCGTAAATCCCATCCGGCTATGATGAAGCAAACTACGGCATAGAGGCTTAAAAACCCTCCAAAAATACCGTACGAGGCTCCTTCAAACCCCTGGACGTGCATATAGCCGTAATAAAAAAGCGAAATGGCCGAAGCCATCAGTACAATGCCCGGCAGCAGCTTGACCCAGAGTGCCCATCCTTTAAGCACAAACAGCAGCGTAAAAAGGAGAGCGATAACTCCTGGAAGTATAGATGTTGTGAATGGTCCACTGATCATGATATCTCTCCCACGGTTCCCACCATTGATAAAAGCCGGCCAAATGTTCATCAACCCTCTCTTCTCTCCTAATAAAGTAACATAATATGGTACCATAAATCCTGTTTTAGGCAGCAGGACCTGTGAAAATTTATTTTCAAGAAAGACCTTCTCCTCAGCCGAAGATCTGCGATGCAATAGCGTAGAGGTTCCCGTTTCGTGAACCTGCATTTTCCGGAGATAACGCCATCATATTTGGTTCGCTTTGTTTTTCAAAGCCGTACCGCTCAAGCAGAGCCGTAATGATGCTGTTTTCTTCGGTAAGATCGATCCGAACCTTCACCGGATGCATCTCTATCAGCTGCTCGATTAACGAAGCGGCCCCCCGCTCGTCTTTAGCCGTGACCGGGCCTATCAACAGCTGCCCGTCATGCCAGACCGACAAACCAAAACCAGTCGGCCGGTTTTGATCGTCCTTCAACACAAAGCACTGATGGGCCTGACTCAACCGGTGCCTTAAAAAGGTATGCCGGTCGTCCCCAAATGCCTCGCGGTCCAGCTGCTGTATGCTGTGCCAGTCAGAATCCTTATACGGCTCTATGTTAAATGAGAGAACGGTGCTGTTTGTCTTCACCTCATGGCCCCGGGCGACATATTTGTACACCTTTCCTGCTTCTTCAAACCCGAGTTTATGGTATAACGGCTTCCCTTCTTCAGTAGCAACCAGCATCACCCCGGTACCCGCCGGCAGCATACCCAGACATTCCTGCACCGCTTCTCTGGCTAATCCCTGCCCGCGAGAAGCCTTCCGGACAATAACGAGGCCGAGCGCTGCCGTGTCTTTATATGGAATGACAGCTGAACTGGAGACCACCGTGCCTTCCGGGGTTTTATGCCCGTATACAGCTCCGGAAGCGAGTACCGCCCTCATCTCCGCTTCGTCATAGTCCCATCCAGCCTCCCGGGGCAGTTCAACAAGTGAGGGGATATCGTTTTCAGTCAAACGCCGGATCGTAAGCTCCATCTGACGCGCCTCCTTTTTCGGGGTTTATCGTTTATCACTCATGCTTTTTTCCATCCATTTTTGCTCTGCTTTCATTTTCCGGTAAATATATACGTCCTCCAGGATCATAATTGTATAAACTATTCCGTAAAATACGTAGGCCCCCGCCGTAAAATCACCTGCCAGCCAATGAATAGCTGTTACTAAAAGAAGCAGGGCGCTGCCGAAGAAATCCTTCTTTAAGCGCCCTGCATATAGTGATTGTTTGTTTCCAGCTTTCCGCTGTTTGGCGTCCAATTCTGTCACCTCTTTAACTGATAAGGACTTTTGTTATAATTTCACCATGTTTTTTCCATTGCTTTTCGCATCATACAGAGCCTGGTCTGCTTTAAGCATCATATCCTCCCGGTGGCGGTGCAGGGCAGGCACGACGACATTTACGCCGATACTGACTGTCACCTTCTGGCTCACTCTCGACGTTTCATGACGGATATTGAGTCTGCTTACTTCTTCACTAATCTCGTGGGCAATCGCCCGGGCTTCTTTGTTATTGGTTTTTGGCAGCAGAAGAGCAAACTCTTCTCCGCCAAAGCGGGAGGCCATGCCACCGGAGCGCATACACACTCCGTGGATAGCGCCGGCAATCTGTTTCAGGCATTCATCGCCTTCTAGGTGCCCGTACGTATCATTGAAGTTTTTAAATTCGTCCAGGTCAATCATCATGACCGCAAGCGGGGACTGGCGTTCCATTCCTTCCGCCCAGTATCGGTCAAAGGCATCGTTAAACGCCCTCCGGTTCGAAAGGCCCGTTAAGCCGTCTACGTTTGCGAGGCGTTCAAGCTTGCGGACATTTGCATTCTGTTTGGAACGATCCCGGATAATGCCGACCATGCCAATAATCCGTTTATACATAAAAACCGGGCTCGCCATCACTTCAAGCTCCATGAGCGAACCGTTCTGCCTTCTGAGGTTCACTTCAAAGTGCTGGGAATTTCCCTTCATCACCCGTGCTGTATATTTTTCGACCAGAGCGTGATCTGTAAAGTTTAAATCATTCATCGACAGGCCGATCACGGTATCACGTTCCTTGTTCAACATTTCAAGAAGCTTTTCGTTCACATCAATCACATTGCCGCGGTTATTCAGCAGAAACACCGGGGAGAGCGGCTGATCAAACAAAGCATGGTAGTAGTTTCGCTGCACCTGCTGCTCCACGCTGCGCCTGAATAAAAACCAGAGCACACCCCCCAAAAGAATTACGCCCGTCAGCAGTCTTATTATCAGTCCTTCGCTTTCAATCGGTTCACCAAGGAAAAGAGCATCATAAAAATTTAAAAGCATAAATACCGGAATTAAAACAAGCATCGACAGACCGACACGCTTCGCCACTTCCTGGGTCTTGATCTGCGTTATCTCCTTGTGCTTCATTTTATCCCCCGTTCTGCTCATGAACGCTACTATATTTTATAGAAAATTTATGTATACAATCGATGGCGGCCGTATTGTTTACTTATTTTACCACATGTCTTAAGTTTTAGGTATATATAATCATTAACTATATCTGTTTTTTCATATTTAGTTATAGCTGTACACGCCTCATTTATTTTAAACGGTTAAATCATGCTTATTTTTGTGCAAAACAACGTTTAATACCTTCCATAACCAATTTCCTCTATGCATAAACCTATTCCCGTCGTGATAATTTTCCTATATTTTAAAAGCAAAAAAAAGCTGCTCGATGATTGGAACAGCCCCGATTCGTGAGTATCGATAAAAATACTACCTGTTTTTTTGCCTGCTTTCTGGGATCTCGGAGGATTCATTTAGAAATTTTTCAAACAGCGAGAGGTTCGACATAATCGTCACAATCCATTCGTTCATTCGAAAATCCTTTATTCTTTCATACAGTTCCTCTTCATTGCTGCATTCCACGACCGTATACCCTTTTCGTTTCCATCCTTCAGTGTCCACGTCCTCGCACCGCCCGACAATTACTTCACGTTCTTTTGAACTGTAGCAGTAAACAAACGCTGGAGAATTCATCTTTTCAGCCTCTTTTCTACAGAATATAGCCCGGCAGATAAAAAGCCAGCACTAAGAAGCATCCTTAGTACTGGCTGCGAAGAAAAGCGTTCTTCTTTTCAACTACTGCCGGTGTATTATCTTGTTCTCTGGCCATCGGCCTGGCTTTTTAATACGTATAAATATAAAAAACCACAGAGATGTATGGCTCTCTGCAGCTTATCTACCAGCACTGATTGTCTGAAGATTTCCGCCTGTGTTCGCTTAAAAGTGTTTCTTTATTTCACAAAGCTTCAAACGTAAAATCCCGGCTAAAGCTTTTCAAGCTTTCTTTACTCCTATATGCTCATCCATATAGTGAGTATTTCTTTTCCCAGACAGTACATTACAGGCGCTTTTGTCCAAGATGTTTACCGTCCTTAACTCAGGCTGCACTTGCCAGGCTTGCTTTAAAACTATTTTCTTATATTTCAAGCATAACACAGGCAACTAAGTTGCTCCAACAAAGTATGATAAAAATGGTAATATAAGCATATAACGCAGCTACGAACTGACTGAAGGGAGATAAAAAACATGCAGACAATCGGGCTTATCGGAGGTATGAGCTGGGAGTCATCCGCGCTGTACTATCAGCTGATTAATGAAGAGGTGAACCGCCGGCTCGGCCGGCTGCATTCATCCCGCTGCCTTTTGTACAGTGTTGACTTTGAAGAGATTGAACAGATGCAGACCTCCGGCAGCTGGAAAAAAGCCGGAGAGCGGCTTGGGGAAGCAGCCGCCGCCCTTGAGCACGGGGGTGCAGATTTCATTGTGCTCTGTACGAATACGATGCACAAGGTCATCGAAGCGATCGAAAGCTGTGTACATATTCCAGTGCTTCATATCGACGACGCCGCTGTCCGTGAGATCCGCCGGGAGAAGCTTTCACGCGTCGGCCTGCTCGGCACCAAATATACGATGGAGGAAACGTTTTATACCGACGGTCTCCGGGCCGGCGGCCTGGAGGTGACGCTGCCCGGACCGGAAGCACGTACGGAGGTCAACCGCATCATCTTTGAGGAGCTCTGCCACGGTACAATACGTACGGAATCCAGAAGCTATATGCTGCGGGTCATGGACCAGCTCAGGAAAGACGGAGCGGAAGGTGTTATTTTAGGCTGCACAGAGCTTGGCATGCTGGTTACTTCGAAAGACACCGACCTTTCGGTGATTGATACGACCCGAATACACGCGCTCGAAGCCGTAAACGAAGCGCTCAGTCACTAACCACTACGGAGGGATTACGATGGAATGGTTTCAGCATTACGGGGTGATGGCCGCTGTCTTTTTTACTGCTGCGCTTCTTGTCGTGTTCAGCCGGCTGCTTGTCCGTAACCGCCGGCGGCCGGGGCCTGCCGTGACTATTTTCTGGGCGCTTCTGCTGCTGGGTGCGGCAGGTGCAGCCGTCTACGGATGGCGGGAAACAACGGACGCCGTAACTGCCCTCAGCTTTGCGTTTCTCGCTGCAATGGTGTGGCTCGGCGCCGGAGCCGGCATATGCCTCCTCGGCATCCGAAAATCCTTAAGAACTTCAAAGGGGTGAACGTTCATGCAGCACTGGAATTTAACCAAAGAGCTACGCACCACGTACGGGAATATCCACCGCGAAGAGCAGGATAACGGCTCACCGTTTAACCTCTCCCGCTTGCTTTCGGCTCCGGAGCATAAAAATATCCAGCACGCGTCTCGCGCATGCTGGATTTCTTGTTACCATTCGGCAATTGTGCCGTCTTTATGCCGCCACACCGGGTTTTTCCAGTTGTGGCTTTCCTTCGCGCGCTCGCGCACGTATTCTTCGTTAATTGCAATGCCAAGACCCGGCCCCTGCGGCATTTTCACCGCGCCGTCTTCGTAGGCAAACACGCTTTTGTCTTCAATGTAGTCAAGCAGGTCGTTGCTCTGGTTGTAGTGAATGCCGAGACTCTGCTCCTGAATGAAGGCGTTGTGGCTTGTGGCGTCCACCTGCAGGCAGGCCGCAAGCGCAATCGGTCCGAGCGGGCAGTGCGGCGCCACGGCGACGTCATACGCTTCCGCCATCGTCGCGATTTTTTTGCCTTCGGTGATCCCGCCCGCGTGCGAGAGATCCGGCTGAATAATATCCACCCAGCCGTTCGCGAGAATATGCTTGAACTCCCAGCGTGAATACATCCGCTCACCGGTCGCAATTGGGATATGCGTATGCTGGCGCAGTTCCTGCAGCGCCTCCATGTTTTCAGTCAGCACCGGCTCTTCGATAAACATCGGGTGATACGGCTCAAGCTCTTTAGCAATCACCTTTGCCATCGGCCGGTGCACCCGTCCGTGAAAATCGATGCCGATGCCGACGCCTGTACCGACCGCTTCCCGCACAGCCGCTACGCGCGCAACCGCTTCTTCGACTTTGTCGAACGAATCAATGTACTGCATTTCCTCCGTGCCGTTCATTTTAATTGCCCGGAAGCCGGAATCCACGGTTTCCTTTGCCGCTGCGCCGACGTCGCTCGGACGGTCACCGCCGATCCAGGAGTAGATGTTGATATTGTCACGGCAGGCCCCGCCCATCAGGTCATAAATCGGCGCATTGTAGTACTTGCCTTTAATGTCCCAGAGCGCCTGGTCGATGCCGGCGAGCGCACTCATGTGAATCGGTCCGCCGCGGTAGAATCCAGAGCGGTACAGCTTGTTCCAGTGGTCCTCGATCCGCATCGGATCCTCCCCGATCATGTATTCCATCAGTTCATCGACAGCCGCCTTAACCGAAGCAGCGCGTCCTTCTACGATCGGCTCGCCCCAGCCTTCCAGGCCTTCGTCTGTCGTAATTTTTAGAAACAGCCACCGCGGCGGCACCTGAAATAGTTCGTAGGATCGGATTTTCATCGGAATTCCCCTTTCGTTTGTTCCAGATTGGCCAGCTGCAGGGCTCCCTGCAGCGACGCTTTTTCGAGATCTTGTTTCGTAAAGACGTGGACCGGACGCCCCTGCTTCTGCTCGAGCACGTGCCGGTACGCCTCCTGCATCGCGCCGTGCCCGCCAAGATACAGCCAGCCAGAACCATCAGCGGCATGTTCAAATGCTTTCATATCCTCGTACAGCACCGCGCCAAGCAGCAGATTCGCCCGTGCGTTTTCGGTGTAGTCAGCAAACAGATGGCGCAGACGTACGTAATACGCTGCTCGCGTGAACCCTTCCGTTTCCGCCAGGCCCCAGCCCTCCATCAGCACCTCCGGCTCGAGCGATTCCACGAGCTTCGGCCCGACCGAATCGGATAAAATCGTGGATGTCCGGAGCGCCGACAGCGTTTCGCCGGCCAGGGTGGATGTGCAGCTGAGCAGCCGCGAGCCGTCTTCGACCCGGATGTATTTGGTATGCGAGCCCGGCAGAATGATTAGGCCGCTGCCTTCCGCGGGCGTATGGCGCAGCATGCCGAACGCTTCGACCTCTTCGCCGCGCATCACATCGACCGGCTCCTCCCCGTTTTTCATGCCGGTAATCCAGTGCCAGCGCCGGGCATTGTAGCGCTCGTGCACCGTACGCTCGGCGAGCTCCTCCATTGTGAGCGGCGACGGGGCGTGGGGCACTTCGCGCATGCCGATGTTCGCCGTCAGCATGCCATAGCCGATCACATCGCGGAACGTAAATTGGGCAGCCAGTGTGTCCAGCTCGTTATCAATCAGCCGCTCGAGCAGCGAAAAGTCCTGCTCCATCGCCTGATTGCGCACGCCCTGGTCGAGCGAGATTCGCTTTTTAACTTCAAGTGTCTCTGTATTCACGACCCGGAGGCGCGTGTTCGTGGTACCACCGTCGATGACAATCACGTTCATTGGCTGCCGCCTCCCTCCCGGAGAATCCCGCGGGCTTTTTCCATGTTGCGGGTCAGCTGCTTCATGTCTCCGCGCTCCATTGCCTTCGGATCCACCACCTGACTGCCAAGGCCGACCGCGTGCCATCCGCTCTGCAGGTATTCCTGCATGTTATCAAGCGACACCCCGCCCACAGCCATCGCCCGCACGTGCGGAAGCGGACCTTGAACGTCTTTCAAATACGAAGCGCCGAACGCGCGGATCGGGAAAATTTTTACCATTTCCGCCCCGGCCTCGGTCGCCTGCAGAATTTCGGTCGGCGTGAGCACCCCCGGAATGACCGGAACGCCGTAGCGGCTGCCGGTTTCAATCGTTTTAGCGTCAAGCGTCGGAGCAAGCAGAAACTCCGCGCCAGACAAAATGGCAGTGCGAGCAGACTCGGCGTCCAGCACTGTTCCGGCGCCGATGTGCAGATCGCTGTGCGTTGCCTTCGCCCATTCAATCGCCGCAAGCGCCCCCGGCGTGTTCATTGTCACTTCAAGCACCCGGGCCCCGCCTGCGTATAAGGATTCAATCACCTGCTGCAGCTGCGTTTTGTCGCTGCTGCGGATGATCGGCACTATTTTCTCCTGTTCAATCGTCTGAATAATACTCATCAGCCTGCGGCCTCCTTTTGTTCCTTATTAGGGAACAATGTTCCGTATTATGAATAAAAAGATAATCCCGCTGCGGGAAATGTCGCTTATAGTGTAGCAGACCGCACGGCAGATTGAAAGCGTTCTTTTAATGACCAAGCTCCCGCGATATGGCTGCCGCCGCCCGCTGCACCTGCTGCACGGTTTTTTCCCAGGCAATCGTTTCCACGTTCATGTGCGGCATGGTGACACTAATTGCCGCGACCGCCCGCCGGTGAAAATCAAAAATGGGTGCTGCCACGCAGGTAACCCCAAGCTCATGCTCCTCCCGGTCATAGGCCACGCCTTCCTGTGCTATTGTCTCCAGCTCCGGCATCATTGCTTCTTTAGACGTAATCGTATGCGGCGTATGGCGAACCATTTCCTGCTCGTCGAGAAGCCTTTCCTGCATGTGCGGGGACTGAAACGCCAGCAGCGCTTTACCGACGCCGGTGCAGTAGAGCGGAGCTTTACGGCCCACTCTGGAAAACAGCCGCAGCCGCGCGTACGTTTCCACTTTATCAATGTAGACGACCTGGGCTCCTTCGAGCTGCACGAGGTGCACGGTGCTTGCCGTCGCTTTCGCGAGGTCATGTATGATTTCGCCCGCTGCCTTTCGCACGTCGATGGATTCCGCCACCCGCTCGCCCATTTCCATGAATGTGAACCCGAGCGTATACACATCGCGCCCGCTTCCCTGCTTCACGTATCCCTTCTGTAGAAGGGATGCCAGCAACCGGTGTATTGTACTCTTGGCGACATTCAGGCGGTTCGCAAGCTCCGTGACACCCAGCCCCTCCGGCGCTTCCGCGAGCAGATCGATAATCCGGAGGGCGCGGTCGACGGATTGTACTCCGTTAGTATTCATGCAGCCTTCCTCCTTTCGGTACTGCAGTCATCGTAGCATATTTTCCCTGTATGTTAGTATAAAACTACACGATAAATGGAAAAGTAAGGAAAGGAGTTTTGCATGTATTCCCGCGTGTTCGTAGATGAACATTGGAATCTAATTGCGAGTATTATCGGCAATTTTGCCGTGATGTTTGCGATGCTGATCGGTATCGACAGTCTCTCTGCCAGCGAACCTCCAAGTATGCCAAGCAAGGTAAGCGTAGCGGCGGCTATTGCCCTGCTTCTCTGTATTGGTTCCGTGCGGAAGTTCCGGAAGTATCGGGAGGAGGAATGAAAAAAGCGCCTGTCTCGGAGGACAAGCGCCGTAATTTACATACTTATTAATTATACACAATCCCGCCGTCAATCAATACAGCCTGGCCGGTCATATAATCGGAATCCGTGGAAGCGAGGTAGGAAACGAATTTAGCCACATCTTCCGGCTCCTGGGAACGACCCAGGGCAATGTCGGCGGTGAATTTTTCAAACGCATCGCCGCGTTTTGGAAGACCCATTTCTTCGACCATGCGCTCATCGATCCGGTCCCACATGCCGGTGCCAACGACGCCCGGGCAGTATGCATTCACAGTAATGCCATCTGGTGCCAGTTCCTGGGCCGCCGTCTGCGTCAGTCCTTTTACGGCAAACTTGGTCGCCGAATAAATGCCGAGCATCGGGAAGCCTTTGTGGCCGGCAATGCTGCAGGCGTTAATAATTTTGCCGCCGCCCTGCTTTTTCATCTGCTCGGCCGCTGCCTGAATGCCGAAAATAACGCCGTTCACATTTACCCCAAAGATTTTATCTATATCGTTTTCTTCTACTTTGAGAAGCGGCGCCACCTGGTCAATGCCGGCGTTGTTCACAAACACGTCGACACTGCCAAACTGTTCGACTGCCTGTTGCACAAGGCTCGTGACGTCCTGTTTATTGCTTACGTTCGCTTCAACCGCGATCGCTTCACTGCCGCTGTCTTTAATCGCCTGTACGGTTTCATTCATTTTTTCTGTATCAATATCGCTAATAACAAGGTTAAATCCGTCTTCCGCCAATCGTGTCGCAATGCTTTTTCCAATGCCCTGCCCTGAACCAGTAACGACTGCTGTTTTACTCATAGATCTCACCTTTCATCTCATTAATTCGAACCATTACTCTCTTCCTCTATGGCCGTTCCCATAAACCTATTTGTGCTAAAAGAATCAAAACTTTTATACTGACAATAAAAACGCCTCCCCGAAGGAAGACGCTTTTCACTTACCTTTTTTCATTTACTAGCAGCCCGGCCTGGCGAAGGAGCGAAGCGTTAAAATCCAGAAGCGACTCGGGCGGTATTTCCCGCACGACCTCCTCTGTATTGCGGTCGATTACCTGCACGTACACCCGGTCGGTGTCTTCGTGCACGTTAAACTTTAACCGTGTTAAATGCGGATCGAGCATCGCACTTAACGTTTCGACTGATTTTTCCACTTCCTTCTTTGTTACGTGAAGCGCAGAATTGGTTTCAGCTGCCCCCAATTCGTTCGGCGTTACTTTCGAAGCATCTATAATACCCGCTTCCCGCTTGGACGAAGCTCCCTCGCCCCCGGCTGATCGAATAGAAACATCCATCTCCCGCCTACCTCCTCCTGGGATAATCCCTATCCTTTTACGTCGATCGACTGGCCTTTGCCGGAAACAACGCTCTGCATCGTCCCGGCCTGGTTGCCGCCAGCCATGTCATCGAGCAGTTCGGCGCTCTGCTTCGATGCCGCTTCCATCGACTGGCGCATGAGCGATATGTTCGCCTGCTGCTGCGCCTGCAATTGACTGCTTATGATTGAAACACTGCCGACATCGATACCATCACCTCCTTTCCTGTAAAAGTATAAAAAAGGCCCCGGGGCGCCGGAACCTCTGGATGTATAGTCTTATGGTGTAAGAGTGCCTCAGTTGTTTATAGTATCGGTAGAAATTCGCAAGAGTGTAGCGTTTAAGATAATACGTACGGCTGAAAAAGCTGTGTCAGCTCAAGCTGCAGTTTTTTTCACATTTGGGATTAACGTGAATTGAAAAATTTCCTGCAGTCTTTCGTATGAATGATTTTCTAAATGAGTGACGACTAAGTCTAAGTTCACCCGGACTTTATTGAAGTATTTTTCTGTCACCTCAGTGTTTTCGATATTTTTCAACACTAGCTTAGAAGAACGCTCCACTGCAGTGAAACCAATGACCATATCTTCCATAAGCTGAACCGCTTCCGGATAGCTTCTTTCATTAAGCTGTTTTTGGATATGGGCTAAGCCCTCCATCATCGTATCGATAACACTTGGGTTCTGTTTCATGACGTTCAGGTAGTTTTCCATAAAGAACTTTCTTTTTATTAGTGTCTTGATATTGATAGTAAGACCGAAATTTATGCAATTATGTAAAGAAAGAGGCTCTAGCATTGACACTAGAACCTCTAGAGTAAAAACAATTTTACTGTAGTAACTGAAGAACCGATTGTGGCTGTTGATTCGCTTGTGCAAGCATCGACTGGGAAGCTTGGGAAAGGATGTTGTTTTTGGTCATGTTCATCATTTCTTTTGCCATGTCTACGTCACGGATACGGGATTCAGCCGACTGCAGGTTTTCTGCAGAAGTACCTAGGTTGTTGATGGTGTGCTCTAGGCGATTCTGATAAGCGCCTAGTTCTGAACGCTGAGCCGATACGCCTTCAATTGCTTGATTAATAGCTTCCACTGCTTTCGAAGCGTTGCCATGAGTCGATACATCTAATGCCGCTTCATTACTATTGTTATCTGTACCATTATTGACAGTATTTGCACTAGTAAAGACAGCGCCAGCATCGTCATCACCAATCCCAGGAGCATTGCCGTCTGTAGAACCACTGACTCCTAACGCTGAAGCTCTCATATCATCAATAGTTATTGTCATGGACTGGCCTTGATTTGCTCCAATTTGGAAGTTAGCAGAGAATTGACCTGCGGTCCCTCCAGATCCTTCTGCCCCGCCACTAACAGAGATAGACTTTCCAATTAAATCACTTGCGTCAAACGTACCTGCTTCCGCTAAGGCAATATCACCTTCTAAACTTGCTTCATCATCTGTGACATCTCCCTTAATAGCGCTATTGATAGCAGCCATGTCCGATGGAGCGTTACTGCTTCCCCAGCTTACTGAAATCGTGCTAGAACTTGTATCAACATTAGCTGACACACCTTCATTAACATTTGAAGCTTGAGTAAACTCGATAGTATACCCATTATAGGATTCGTTGCTAGGACCGGTAGCAGTTACTTCGCCCGTATCGCCTTCCGTATCCAAGCTACCTGACGCTGTCGTTCCACCCGTAGCCCCACCTGCTCCATTTCCATCCAGCAGACTTTTAGTGTTAAATTCAGTGGTATTACCTATACGGTTGATTTCGGAAGTTAGCTGGTTCATTTCTTTTTGGATTTCTCCACGATCTGCATCTGCATTTGTATCGTTAGATGCTTGAACGGCAAGTTCCCGCATCCGCTGCAGAATGCTGTGGGTTTCGTTTAAAGCGCCTTCCGCGGTTTGGATCATGGAAATACCATCCTGAGCATTACGATCCGCTTGCTCAAGGCCGCGAATCTGGCCGCGCATTTTTTCACTAATGGCCAAACCAGCTGCATCATCGCCAGCACGGTTAATACGAAGACCAGAAGAAAGTTTTTCCATAGAATTACTCATGTTGTTCTGGTTGGTGCTCATTTGACGCTGTGCGTTCATGGCACCGAGGTTATGGTTGATAATCATTGTAAAATTCCTCCCTGAATGTGTAAGTACTTTCCACGTCCTTGTGGTAAGCCTATGTCACAGAATTTGCTTTCACGCCCGTACGCTGCGTTTTGGCAATTCCTGCTTACACTCCTTATATCGGCTGCTCGGTTTATGTATTTAGTATTTTCTGTAATTCTCTTAAAAATATTCTTTTAGTTATATTATGCAAAAAGTACTAGTTATTTTCACATAGCATTCGTATACTTATTTACAGACAGAATAGTTGTGGAATACATTTAATTAGAGGTGTTGGGTTATGCAGAAGGCAATGGTTTTGGAAGAATACGAAGTAAATGAAAACACGATGGCGATTGTACCTAATTTTGAAGGAGAGGCGAAGAGTATTATATGGGAAAAAAACGGGGCACGTATACCGGCTTCATGTGCGCCTACGGCTATTATCAAAAGAGGGTGTCTGCGCGGGGGGTCTTCTTTTGAAGGACGAAGCGAAGCGGTAAAGCATTACTTACATATCCGCAAGAAGCTGCCAGTACCAGTAAATCCTTCAGAGGGGATTTATGCATTTCCAGTTTCATCGCTGCGCGACCCGGAAAACATCTGGATCTTTTATAATCATGTGCAGCCCGGCCAGTTTGTCACTTCCGATGATGGAACAATGATTCGATTCACAGATGGCGCATCGCTTCCAACCAAAGCGAGTACTTTTATGATCCAACAACAGTTGTTCCGTACCGGCCACTGCCAGAGCATGTTTACCGCCTAAAAGCAAAAAAACAGAGCATGGAGTACAAGGGCTCCCGCTCTGTTTATGCTTGGTTAGAAAAGTATAATGCCTAAAAGTTTAGCGACATTGCTGTCTAGCTACAATGCAATAATTCTAAGAAGTAGTTTCAAGGCTGCGTCAGCATGTTCGCTAATAATACTAAAAAATAGTGCCGTGCTGAAATATAGAGCATGGCATTTTTTTATGCTTAAATTCTAGTGTTTGCTAAAAAAGGTAAGTTCGAGGGTTCATAAAAAGTAATGAACTTCATCAAGTTTACTTTCACTAAGCTAGATTCGTCTTTCGCTGTCCAGCTCCGAGCGTTACCACCCGGGTCCATTCGCTGTTTCAGGGGCTTTCACGAAGAAAGTTAGTTCGACGTTGTTACAGGATGTAACAAATTTAGTCGAACTTCAATTTCAACGTCTCAAGCCGACCGAAGGCCGCGAGCCGTCCCGGGTGGTGAACAAACGCTCTGCGCTTTTCGTGATGTCCAGCTACGCCACCCAGCCGTCCAGTCCATTGGCTCTAACCTGGCTTCACCGTCTGTCGACGCTTCCAGCCAGGTTTACGCCAGCCGTCTGGCGCGGCTGTTCAGGGCGGCTTCGCCTTTCGTGATGTCTAGCTTCGGTCCGCAGTCGCTCGTTCCGTTGACCCTGCCCTGCCTTCCTTATTTGACAACAAGTCCAGGCAGGGCGTGGTCAGCCGTACGAGACTCCTGAGCTGCGGACCTCCGCTTTTCTTTTACGTTATAAACTCGACCCAGTTTTCTTCGATCGCGCGCTTTATGGTGTGCGTGCGGTCGTTGGCCTGCATCTTTTTCGTCAGGTGGCTGACGTGGTTGTTCACGGTGGCGACGGCCAGAAAGCATTCCTCGGCAATTTTGCGGTTGCTTTTGCCTTCGAGGATTTTTTCCAAAATCCGGATTTCTGCTTCGGACAGCGTGCCGCGTGCTTTATGCACGTCGAGTTCGAGCTGCTGCTCGGGTGGTTCTTCCTGTAGCTGATTCATGCGGCGGTACCGTTCGACGACCTGCGGCTGAAATACCGGGTCGATGTACGTCTGAAACTGTGTGGCGCGCATGAAATGCTTGCGCCAGTCGTCTTCGTCGCGCTCGGCGGCCAGAAGCATCGTCACTTCCTGGCAGATGAACTCATCCACCAGGTGCCTGAGCCGCTCCGGCAAGTTCACACCAATCCTGCACGCAGATCCGGCCCGTTTTGCTTCCTGAAGACGCACAAACGCATCCAAATCACTGCACGCTGTATAATACAGCGTATCTTTCTGCAAACCGCGCTGCATGAGCGTGGTCCACTCTTCCCCATTCGTGCGCACAGCCAGCTTTCCCATTGATTCTGCTGCCTGCGGCAGTACTTCTGATCCCTGCAGGTCGATAAATAAAATCGGCACCCTGCTTCCCGGGATGTTACGACTGTAAGTCTTGGCCATTATGTATTCCTCCTGAGACCTCACCGAAAGTGATGTTTTTTATTGTTGAACACACTTTCCCCAAGCATGCCCTCTGCGTTTTTGTCTGTTAATTTCTCTCTGTAAACTGCAGCAGGACAACCAATCCCCTGAACTCGAACGGCCGTATACAAATTCTACCTTTTCTTCATCGGTTCCGACAAGAAGCCCTATGACCCTAGGCATTTTCCACTTATCGTAAATTAATTACATCATAAATATGAATAAAGAACTATAATTTTTCCTTATTGTACATTTTTTAGATACATTTTCATATTTTTTAGTATTTTTATTAGTCCGTAAGTTGTATGTAGTGAATGAATAGCCATTTATTATTTTTTCATATTTTCCGATAATTTCTGCAAAAGGGTAATATCGCCCGCGAGTGACTGCCGGTTTTCCTGTTGGATAGAAACGTATACTTCCTGGCGGTGTATATCAATATGCTCCGGGGCATCGATACCCAGCTTCACCTGGTCCCCTTCAATTCCGAGTACAGTGATCGCGATATCATCCCCGACACGAATCGATTCTTTTTTCTTTCGTGTGAGTACTAACATGATCCCGTGCCTTCTTTCTGCGTCCGTTGAAACAGCAGGTGCTTCGTTTCATACGGCGACTGCGCCATCGGCCACTGCTTGCCGAGCTTCTGTTCGACATTGATAATCAGCGGTGCCTGCAGGTTCGCTGTACTGTCTTCGAGTGTATTCGCAAGCGTCAGTGTGACATAGACAAGTACCTGCTCCGGGTTTTCGATATGCAGCTGTTCCGTGACCGCGTCCGGTACTTCAAGCTCATAGTCCGGAAAAAACACAAACGGATCAGCGGTAATAAACGCAATATGCGCATTTTGCACCGACTGCATAATAAACAGGCTGCCGCTGTCGTCGAACGGAAGAAACACAAAGTCACGTTCGTCTTCAAACGCCGGAATGCCCTGCGGAAAACGGGTAATATCCTCTTCTTCGATTGTGACAGCACCTAAATGCTTCGTTTCGATTTCCACTACTCTGCCTCCTTGTAAATTGAATGCCTACGCGAAACAGATGACAGTCACAAAGACCAGTATACTGAATCGCTCTTCATAATAAAACAGATTTTCCCACATTTTATAAAATTTTATCTTAAAAAGTCCAGAAGTGTCGTCTGCATAATCCGCCCGGCCGAGGCGAGCGCCGCCTGGTGCACGGTCTGCTGGTTCGTTAAATTGGTAATGACCTCTTCCAGATCGGCGTCTTCATTGTTAGACATGATTTTGTTGGAAATGACCTTTTGGTCGGCAAGCCGGCTTTCAATCATTTCGATCCGGTTCGAGCGCGCGCCGAGTTCGGCCCGTTCATTGACGATGCTGTTCATCTGCTTATCGAGCGTGCCCAGATATTCCTGCAAGTCTTCGCCGGTCGTATCCGGATTTTCCAGATCTGCCTGCAGCTGTTCGAGTTCGGCAAACAGCTGCTCGTTAAACACCTCGCCCGGCTCTGAGCTCACCTCGATATTAATGCCCTTCATCAGCTCCATTTCCACCGCATCGCCGTGACCCGTGAAGCTGTCCGCCGTTACGCCGTTTGCCGTCGCATTCGTATCAATCGGCGGATTCGTCGTATTGGAGCCGTTGAAAATGTATTTATCGCCGACCTTCGTATTGGCGGAGCTGATCAGCTGTTCCTTCAGCTCACTGATCTCTTTGGCAATATTGCCGCGCTGTTCGCCTTCGTACGTGTCGTTCGACGCCTGAGTGACAAGCTCGCGCACCCGCTGCATCACCTGGGTAGCTTCCCCGAGAGCAGCATCGCTCGAGTCGAGCCAGTTGTGCGCTTCGCCGACGTTCCGCTCAAACTGCTCCACCTCCCCGACCTGGGAGCGGTAGCGCATCCCGTTCATCGCAACGACCGGATCCTGGGAGGCACGGGTGATTTTTTTGCCGGTGGACAGCTGGTCCTGCAGGTTCATCACTTGATCATAGCTCTGGCTGATGTGACCGGTGGAGCGCTGTGTCATCATCTGCTGGGTGACTCGCATAGTGGTTTCCTCCTTTTCTTAACGGCCGACCAGACCCATGTTGTTGATGATGCGGTCGAGCATTTCGTCGAATGTCGTTACACTCCGGGATGCTGCATTGTAGGCGTGCTGGAATTGGATCATGTTAGCCATTTCCTCATCCATGCTCACCCCGCTCACCGACATGCGGCGCTCATCGGCACTCGAGGTGAGGGACTGGGTAATGCTTGTTTTCTGCTTCGCTTCACTCGCGTCAACAGCCATCTGACCGATCACGCCCTGATAAAAGCGCTGCACGCTGGTGGAGTTTTCGTTTCCTGCGCCAAAGTTTAAATCAGCATCTTTTACATTCGCCAGGTTCAGCGCGTTGGAGCCGTTACCTGCATAGCCCGTGCCGTTTTCTGAGACGGAAGCGGCTGCGATATTATTTAAATCGTTCTTTACGTCCCCGCTCACGCGCAGCGCACTGGCAGCACCCTTGGATTCAAGCACGGCCGGGTCAAAGCTGAAAAAGTCAACGCCGGCGCCCTTCGAACCCGCTTCCACGTCGTTCATCGTCCACCCTTCCCGGTGGGCCTCATTCAGCGCGTTCGCAAAGGTGGTGACCATCGTGTCGATGTTATCAAGCATGTCCGGATACAGGCCCTCCACTTCACCGGAAGCTTCGTTCATGTAGCCGTAAGCCTCGTGCAAGCCCTGCATGCTGCCGCTCGACTGCATAAACGCATTGGCGCTGTCCGAAGTGTCCGGGATGTTGGTGCCCGCTTTGCCGTTCGCCCATTCAAAGCTCACCGTTTCCACATGACCCTCCCGGCCGCCGGATTTCTCCACGCTTACCTCCTGGTACGCGAGCGCGTTGCCGTCTACAAGCTTCTGCAGCCGGTCGCCGGTATCGCTCGTCATGAAAATATCGACGGTCCCCTCGGCGTTGCTGTTGGCCTTTCCGCCGCTCGGATTGCGCTTCACTTCCACAGTAGCCATAGACGACAGCTTGTCAATCAGCCGGTCGCGTTCATCGTACAGGTCATTTGGCACTTTGCCGTGCGGCTCCACGCCCGCGATCTGTTTGTTCACGCTGCTGATCTGGCTGAGAAGCGAGTTAAACTGGCCGGTTTCATTATCAATCTGGGCGTCGAGGTCGGTTTTGTTCGCCTGCAGCGAATTGGATATGTAGGAAAAGGTGTCCACCATTGCTTCCCCACGCTGGCGCACGACTGAACGCGCCCCGGAGTCCTCCGGGTTGGCCGACAGATCCTGCAATGACTTCCAGAACTCATCCATCGCATTGGCGACGCCTTCATCGGTCGGCTCATTCATGAGATCCTCCATGCGGGAAAGGTTTTCGTTTTTCGTTTCCCAGTAGCCAAGCTTCGCGTTTTCGCCCCGGTACTGCACGTCAAGATACTGGTCCCGGATGCGTGCGACCGTGTTGGAGTCCACGCCGGTGCCCATCTGGCCCGGTGTGCTCGGCTGGTTCATGCCGGCTTTTGAAAAAGCATCACTCTGCTGCAGGTCGACCCGCTGCCGCGTGAACCCCGGCGTATTGGCATTGGCAATGTTATGTCCTGTCGTCTGCAGCGCGTGCTGCTGGGCCGTGAGCGCCCGTTTCGCTGTTTCAAGCCCCATGAATGTCGAAGTCATGCGTTTTCCTCCTCGTTTTTATGTACCTGCTGCTTATGCCCGTGAATCAAAGACCGAGTATTCCCGTTTCGTGCGCTGCGGGGCCATACCCTGCCGGCCGTACTGCGCCGACTCCTGCGGCTGCATAGCACTAAGCATCACCTGCGTGTATTTTATCGCATCCTCAAGCATCGCCCGGTTTAGCTCCTCCTGATGCTGCAGGGCTGTCATCACCTGAATCAGCTCGTACTGCAGTGCTTCGAGCTTCGTACGCTCGTCCACCTCTGCCAGCGGCTTTAACGCCTCAATGGATACAGCTTCCTCCGGGCTGACACCTGCAAGCTCCGCAGCCTGCTGATGGCGCTCCCGCTCAATCCGGGTAATACGCTGCACCTGGCGGCGCTCGTCGCGGACAAGCTGCTGCAGGGCGCTGGCGTCACCTGTTTTCAGTGTCTGCGTCTTCTGTTCGGACATGCCGAGCAGCACCCGGTGCTCTTCAATCAGGGCGCTCAGCTGCTCTGTTATGATCTGTACGCTCATGCGACCGCTCCTTTATGTATATGTATCAACAGGCCGTTTACCGGCCTGTTACTGATTGTTCCAATAGTCCTGCATTTTCTTTGCCGTCTGCTCCGGCCGCACTTCGTACGTGCCGTTTTCAATCTGGGCTTTCAGCTGTTCAACCTTTTCCCTGCGGGCCGGGTCGATCGCTTCCGACTGCTGCATCTCTTTGGCTGCGTTTGAAATTTCGACAGAATCTTTTTTTCCTGCCTGCTCCCCCTGCGGCAGCTTCTGCTGCTGGGCGGCCTGGCTGCGGTATATGGCATTAGCGGAATGCGCGGAATGAATTTTCATCTGTTAATTCCCTCCCATCCGGACGTTCTCTCCGGCTGATTTGTTACTATTTATATCGGTCATTCCGCCGTTGATTTTCTTGGTACTTAAGACTTAAATTTTAACACACATACACGCTTTTTGACTCATTTATTATTCCCACGCCCGGTACGTCGACCGTTTATCCTTAACCTGTCTGGCTTCCCACTCTCTTTGCTTCTCCTCGGCCTCGAGCCCAGAAGAAATACGGCCGCTGCACGTGCGGCAGAGCCGGCGCTCACGGATCGGTTCGCCGCAGCCCTCGCACGGATAGCTGAAGTTCGGCAGATGCGCCAGGTTCAGGCGTCCTTCACGGATGTAGCGGAAAATGTCTTCCTCACTGACTCCGGTTTCTTCAGTGACCTTCAGAATCGTTGACTGGCGGTTTTTGCTTTTTCTTACGTATGTGTATACCTTCTGGAACCGCTGTTCCTCCGTCCGATGACACGCCGGACAGACAGCCCGGATCGCCTGTACAAACAAATTGCCGCATGACGGACAGTTTTTTAATTCGCCCATAGCTCGTTTCTCCTTTGATTCATTGTTGCTTCTTATATCGGCACCACCGGCCCGGAGTTTAAGCACGGATCAATGTAAGCGAAGCCGTGGACACAGCACCCGCTGCCTCGAGAACGTCCGCCGCTTCGCGGACCGTTGCCCCGGTCGTGTAGATGTCGTCAATGATCACAACGTTCCGGCCAATAATTTTGTCAGGAGCAGACACGGTAAATCCGCGCCCAGTGTGCAGCCGCTCCTGTTTTGTCTGTTTGCTTTGTTTGCCGCCCTCTCCGTTCGGGCGTTCGAGCACCGAAGCGTAAGGTACTTGAAGACCCGCCGCAAGCACCTCAGCCTGATTAAACCGGCGTTCCGACATACGCTCGGGTGCAAGCGGAATGGGAACCGGGACAAAGCCCCGAAAATGCTTCCGGTACGCACGGCGAAGGTCATTATAAAATGCTGCTGCCATTATCGCGTCTCCGCGAAATTTCCAGCGGGTCGTCCACGCCTGCATCCAGTCGTCGTAGCGAAGCAGCGATACGTTTTTCACCCATCTGCCAGTCTTAGTCCGCCCGCGCCAGTTGAGGCAGTCGGAACACGCGTCCACGTGCCCCGGCGCCGAGCACTCCGGACACGCCGCCCCGGTAATGACAGGCAGTTGCCCGGTGCACGTGTCGCACAACTCTCCAGCCCTCCACGTAAACAGGTTATGGTACGTCCACGACGTCTGCAGTCGCTCCCGGCAGGAAAGGCAGTATCCGCGTGCAAAGGATAAAAAAGAACCGTCATTCATTGGGCGTCGCCTCCTCCCGGTTCATCGTATGGACATGGCGGATCGTCTGCTGCATCGCTCTCGTACGGCCGTAATGAAAGAAAACAACATCGCCCTCGGGCCGCTCCGGATTTCGTCCGGCTCGGCCGGCAATCTGCACAAGAGCGCTTTCGGTGAAAATATCATCGTCGGCGCCAAGTACTGCTACATCCGCCTTCGGAATCGTCACGCCTCGCTCCAGAATTGTCGTTGTAACGAGGATATCGATCTGGCCTTCCCGGAAAGCAGTAATTTTTTCCTCGCGCTTTTCGTCTTCAGCATGCACGCCGTCGCAGCGGAAGCCTTCCGTCCGCAGTGCCTCCACCGCTGGCTGAACAGCCGCTACCGATGGAACGAACACAAACAGCGGATAGGCAGTATTCCGCCCCCGGCACCACTGCAGCAGCGCCTTCGGAAGACGCCCGCGGGAGAGCTGCAGTCTCCAGTTTCCGGCCCACCGGCACGCAGGCACCGGAAGCGGCTGTCCGTGAAACCGGCGCGGCACCCTTGCATACGCCAGAGCCCCGCTTTTCATCCGCCGCCGTTCGTTCCTTCCCGGCGTGGCGCTTAAATAAATAACCGCCTTTTCCTGTCGGCATGCCTCCCGCACGGCCTGATGGAGGCCCGGGTCAAACACATACGGAAACGCGTCCACCTCGTCAATGACCGCCAAGTCAAAGGCGCCCTTAAACCGGCGCGCCTGGTGCGCCGTTGCGAGAACAAGACGCGCCTTCGGCCGTGCATCGGGACTGCCGGCATACCATGCTGCAGCCGGCACGTCGGGAAACACGCCCGCAAGACGCGGGTACAGCTCACGCACGACATCCGTCCGCGGTGTTGCCCATAACACCCGTTCACCCCGGGCAAGTGCCCCGGCCACCGCCTGAAACATCATTTCGGTTTTACCCGCGCCGCATACCGCCCAGATGTACAGCTCCTGCTTCCGCCTGCCGGCCTCTATCGCGGCACGGGACGCCCGCTCCTGTCCGGAAGACAGCCGGCCATCCCATGCAAGCGGATCAGGAAATACCGGAGCCGCATCGGCTCCCGTCCAGCAGTAGAGCGGCGTGCAGACCGACACCCGCCCCATTTCGAGACACTCACGGCAGTAGAAACACCGTTTTCGGCCGCAGATACATGCATGCGCGCCGAACAGGCCGGGGGTTTGATTGCTGCAGCGCAGGCATCGCCAAAAAGAGCCCTGCTGCGTAATGCCGGGCACCTCCTTCAGCATTCCTGCCTGCACGTAAATATCGATGATTTTTTGATCGTACGGCAGCTCCTGCGCGAGAAGCGCCCGGCCGCTGCAGTGAGCCTGCATCTGTTCATAATCAGGTAAGATAGTAGTAGAAGGTTCAGAAACAGGGGAAAAGGAAGGAAAAGCTGAGTCCGGCCGTTTGCTGCCGGTAAACCAGGTGGATATCATATTCATGGGAGATGGTTCCTTTCGTGGGAGGGTTAAAAAGAGGAGGCGGCCTGGAAGGCCGCCGGAATTACCTGGAGAGGGCGTCAGGACGGTACCAGGCGAGCCCGATGGCGTTTTCACCAAGATGGGTGCCAATTACCGGGCCGAGGTGTTCGAGAACAATCCGGGATTCCGGTGAGGCTTCCTGCAGCTGCCGGCGGAAGGCTTCCCCGGCCTCTTCTGCGTTTGCATGGAGGACGCTCGCTTCAAGCGGGCCTTTGGCCGCTTCCTCCAAAAAGAGGGACTGAATACGGGCGAGCGCTTTTTTGGATGTGCGTACTTTTTCATACGGCACAATCTTTTTATCGGTAAATTCGAGCACCGGCTTGATGCGCAGCATACTGCCAACCATTGCCTGCGCCCCGCTCAGACGGCCGCCCCGCTGCAGATGACGCAGGTCTTCGACGATAAAATACGCTCGCATCGTTTCTTTAATTTTATCAAGCTCGGCAAAAATGTCCGCTACACTGTATCCTTCAGAAGCCATCCGGGCGGCAGTCAATACATAATAGCCCTGGGCCCGGGCGCTGATCTCCGAGTCGTAGCAGTGCACACGAACGGTGTCTTCAAGGTCCGCAGCAACAGCCACAGCTGTCTGGTGCGTCCCGCTGATTCCGCTGCTTAAATGAATCGAAATAATGTCATCGGCCTCACGGGCAAGCTCCCGGTAAAGGTCCTCCATTTTCCCCGGCGACGGCTGGGATGTGGTCGGAAGCGTTTCCGAATTTCTCATCGTCTGGAAATACGTTGCAGCGTCCCAGTCCGTCTCCGGCATTGTTTCTTCATTCACCACCACGTTGAGCGGGATTTCGTGAATGTTCCACTGCTTGAGCTCTTCCGGGGTCAGGTACGAGGTGCTGTCGGTAACTACGGCAATATTTGGCAAACAGGCCCTCTCCTTTCGTTCTGTCTGTAGCAGGCATGTATGAGTTCGCTTTCATTTTACGGACTTCCTGCCGGAAGTCAATGCCAAAGCGCAAAAAAGCTGCCGATATCACACCGGCAGCCTTTGCTTATTTAGCGGACTTTTACCCAGCCCTTTTTGATGGATTCGACAACCGCCTGCGTACGGTCGTTCACATTCATTTTCTGCAGGATGTTACTCACGTGGTTTTTCACCGTTTTTTCACTGATATAGAGCGACTCACCGATCATCCGGTTGCTGTAGCCGTCCGTCATCAGCTGAAGCACTTCGCACTCGCGGCGCGTCAGAATGTGGAGCGGCTTACGGTATTCCACTTCTTTGTAGCCGATTTCGGTATCGTCCGCACCGTGATCGTCGCCTTCATGGGCGAGCCGGCGGTATTCGTTAATCAGGTTCTGCGTCACCTTCGGATGAATATAGGCGCCGCCGGAGCCGACAACCTTCACTGCTTCAATCAGGGCGTCGGCATCCATTTCCTTCAGCAGGTAGCCGGAAGCTCCTGTTTTCAGCACGTGCGTTACATACGACTCATCGTCATGGATGCTCAGAATAAGCACCTTCAAATCCGGGTGGCGCTCGATCAGCGTCTTGGTCGCTTCGACGCCGTTCACACCCGGCATATTGATATCCATCAGCACAACGTCCGGATGATAATCGTTGACAAGAGCAAACGCTTCTTCTCCGTCACTGCCTTCTGCAACAATCTCAAAGTTTTCTTCCATATCCAGAATGCGTTTGACGCCTTCACGGAAAAGCTGATGGTCATCAATTAACAGCAATTTGATTTTTTCATCGATACGTTCTTGCATACGTTCTCATCCTTTCTTCGCTTCACTTATCTTTTGGTTATTTAATGCAGTCCTTTGTTTTAATGAACCGGCACAAACACTTTTACTCTCGTGCCCTGGCCGACAACGGAGTCAATCGTCAGCTCCCCGCCCAGCGCGTTCACACGCTCTCTCATTCCGAGAAGACCGAACGATTTGTCCCGTTCCTTTTGCACGTCGAACCCTTTGCCGTCATCCTTGATTAAAATCGTAATGCTCGTCGGCCGCTGTTCGAGCTGCACCCGGAGAAGCTCCGGTTTGGCGTGCTTGTAGGCATTCTGGGCCGCCTCCTGTACAATGCGGAACAGTCCGATCTCAAGGTTCGGGGCGACTCTTGCTTCTTTCCCCTTCGTGGTAAACTCTGTCACCATGCCCGTGTTGTCCTCAAGGTGGCGCAGGTACTTTTGCAGCGTCGGTACGAGGCCAAGGTCATCAATCGCCATCGGCCGCAGGTCGTAAATAATTCTGCGTACCTCCCCGAGGCTTGAGCGGATCAGGACACGCAGCTCCCGGAACTCCTGGATCGCTTCCTCCGCGCTTTTTTCACGGGAGATTTTCTCCACAAGCTCCGATCGGAGCAGTACGTGCGCGAGCGTCTGCGCCGGGCCGTCGTGAATTTCACGCGCCACCCGCTTACGCTCGTCCTCCTGCGCTTCAATGATCTGCAGGCCGAACTCATGCTTTTCCCGGGCATTTTCGACAAATTCCCCGACGTCCTGAAGATCGCCGGCAAGAAAGTTATACACAATGCCTACCTGGGAAACAAGCGTTTCAGCCCGTTCAATGGTTTCATCCAGTTGAATCAGGCGGCGTTCGATATTGTCCCTGCGGTCGCGGAGGCGTTTTTCCTCCTGACGCACCACAGCGAGATTTACCTGCGATTCGTTGGCTTTTTCATACACCTTCTGCACTTCTTCATCACTGAACTGCCGAAACCGTTTGCTTACCTCTGCCAGCTGGTTCCTTGCGACCCTGGCTTCAACCTCCAGCTGATCGGAGCGTTCAATCGTTTCCGAAATGTGTTCCTGTATTTCCTTCAACTCTTCCTGGAGTGTGTGAAGTTCTTTTCTGGAGGTTTCACTGATCTCAAAAATTTCTTCTTTGCTTTTCTCTACTGTCTGAAGCATTTGGTCAATAATTTGATCTAAGTCTGCTGCGTTTCGCAAGGCCACCATCACCCTCTATACTTGCCTGCGAATTTTCAATACCGTTTGGAACGGTTCATGAATAGTTTAGCATATTCGTTTGGACCTATTCCGCTATGTAATGAAAAATCACAAATTTACATATTTACCTCTTATTTTGTTTCATTTTCGCCCATTTCCTGTTATATACTGGCCAAAATGTTGCAACCATTACAATCATATTATACGGTAATAACATTACCTAGGAGGAATGTTACCGTATGCTTACTTCATATCGTACCATTAAACAGAGCGGACATCATGAATTTACCATAAATAAATCACGCTTCATTACCCATATTACCCGCGCAGAGGACGAAGTAACCGCTCATTCGTTCATTGAGCAGATAAAAAAAGAGCACTGGAACGCCGCCCACAACTGTTCGGCGTATTTGATCGGCGAGCAGGACCATATTCAAAAGGCCAATGATGACGGTGAGCCGAACGGCACCGCTGGGGTACCGATGCTCGAGGTGCTGAAAAAGCGGGAGCTGAAGGACACCGCCGTCGTTGTCACCCGCTACTTCGGCGGTATAAAGCTCGGCGCCGGCGGTCTCATCCGCGCCTACGGCTCCTCGGTTTCCGAGGCACTGAATCATATCGGCATCGTGCGCCGTACACTGATGCAGGAGCTCATAGTCTCCGCGGACTACAGCCTGCTCGGCAAGCTGGAATACGAAGCCCGGAAGTCTTCCTATATTCTCGATGCCATTGACTACGAAGAGCAGGTGAAGCTTCATCTTTACGCTCCTGCCGAAGAGACGGAAACGTGCCGGGAGTGGCTTGTAAACATAAGCAGCGGACAGGCCGGCATTGAAGAAGGAAAACAGGCCTTCGTGGAAACCGACGAACCTTCGTAGTCTTCCATTTATTTCCCCGGTAATACGAAGCGGCCCGTGTCAAATGCGTGTCCGGCACAGAAATAGTTTTCGTGCCGGTTTTTTATTTTGTTTACTATCGTTTCTGCCTCGGCTACAATGAAAGAATACAATATTTTTCAAAATGCTCCCATTTCAGCTGATTTTTATATAAAGCGTATCCGCAGACGCTTTCTGCCGTTTTCTATACTAAGATCATTATACAATCTAAAGGAGAAGTGCCCCCATGCCAAGCTCAACGTCTCAACGGAGAAACCTTCGTAAAAGAAGAAAGAAATCCTTCATCTGGAAAACCACAGCCATCGTGGCATTGCTTTTTCTTCTGCTTGCCGGAGGAGCTTCCGCCTACTTTCTCCAGCAGTTGAACAGCGTATCCGCTGATACCGAGGAAGAGCTCGAACGCGGCGAAAAATCGGACCTCCGGGATCAGGCTGTTGATCCCTCGGAGGACAGCTTCTCGGTTTTATTCCTTGGAGTGGATGACCGTGAAAATGGATCCATGGACGGACGCTCCGACGCGATGGTCGTCGGTACATTCAACAAGGACTCCAAAAAAGTGAAGCTTGTGAGTATTCCAAGAGACTCGCTCGTAAACATTGAAGGAGACGGTGAGAATAAAATCGCGCACGCCAATGCTTACGGCGGCACCGACCTGGCCGTCCAGTCCGTGGAAAATACACTCAACATTCCAATTGACTATTACGTGAAATCAGATTTCGCGGCTTTCACCGACATTATCAATGACCTGGACGGCGTCGACGTCGACGTACCGTTTGATTTCACGGAGGAAGGAACAGAGTTTGAAGAAGGACCGGCAACGCTGAACGGCGAAGAAGCGCTGAAATACGTGCGGATGAGAAAAGAGGACCCACGGGGTGACCTTGGACGTGGCGAACGTCAGCAGGAAGTGTTGGAGAGCCTGATCAAAAAAGCCGGCTCCATCGAATCCATCGACAACTATGATGACGTCTTTGACAGCGTCAGTGAAAATGTCAGCACCAACTTTACGTTCGGTAACATGATCGCTCTGCAGCAGTACGCCGATTCGTTAAACGAAATTGATTCCAGTCAGCTGCGGGGGTCAGACACGACGATCAACGGCATTTATTACTACCAGCTTGACCCGGAGAAAACGCTCGAAACGTCCAACAACCTGCGCAAGCAGCTCGACCTTCCGGCTTCTGAAGAACCGCTGGCCCTCCCTGGCACGCAGGTGAACAATGAAGCGCCTGCTGTTGAAGAAGCTCCGGCTGAAGAATCCTATGAGGAGCCGGCTGCCGAAGAAGAGGCGCCCGTGGAAGAATCGTACGAAGAACCTGCTGCTGAGGAAGAAGTGCCTGCAGAGGAAGAATCGTATGAGGAAGCTCCGGCGCCAGAGGAAGAAGCGCCGGTGGAAGAGTCCTACGAGGAGCCGGCGACAGAAGAAGAAGCTCCGGCGGAGGAATCCTATGAGGAGCCGGCGACGGAAGAAGAAGTACCGGCTGAAGAGGAGTCATACGAAGAAGCTCCGGCCGAAGAGGGAAGCTACGAGGAAACAACACCGTAAACACACGTTTTTCAGCACAAAAAAGCCCGAAAGGAGTTTCTTCTCCTTCCGGGCTTTTCTATGACTATTTCCGGCCGATGCCGTGATAAATAAAGCCGGCTTCTTTAAATTCCCTGGCTTCAAATGCATTTCTGCCGTCAATCATGACCGGCTTGTTCATAATGCTTTTTAATTTCTCCGGCGTTACCTGCAGGCATTCCTCCCACTCTGTCACAAGCATCGCCGCATCTGCGCCCTCGCAGGCATCCAGCGCGCTTTCTGCAAAGTAGATATCTCCCTCGAGCAGCTGTTTGGCATTGTCCTCTGCTACCGGGTCAAAGGCACGCACCTTCACCCCGTATTCCTGAAGCGAACGGATGATTTTCAGTGACGGGGCTTCCCGCATATCGTCTGTGTTCGGCTTGAACGCCAGTCCGAGAAGAGCCACTGTAATATTGCGGATGTCTTCGTTAAAAATCACATTCAGGTGGTCCACCATGCGCAGGCTCTGCTTTTCATTCACGTCATTGACGGCCTGCAGCAGCTGCGGATAGTATCCTTTCACCTCTGCCAGATGCTTGATCGCTTTGACATCCTTCGGGAAGCAGGAGCCGCCGTAGCCGATTCCCGCGTTCAAAAACTTCGGACCGATCCGGTTGTCCATTCCCATCCCGCGTGTAACCGCATTGATATCTGCCCCGTAGTAATCGCAGATGTTCGCCACTTCATTCACAAAAGAGATCTTCGTGGCAAGAAAGGCGTTGGAGGCGTATTTGATCATTTCGGAGCTGCGTGGATCCGTCACGACGATGTTGTCTGTAAGCGGCTGGTGCAGCTCTGTTAAAATGCCTGCTGCCTTCTCGGAATTTGTACCGATAATGACGCGGTCAGGATTGAATGTATCCTTCACAGCTGATCCTTCCCGGAGAAATTCCGGCACCGAGCATACTTCGATCTGTGCCTCCGGATTTTTGTCTGCAATCAGTCTGCGCACGCGGTCTGCAGTCCCTACCGGTACTGTCGATTTATTCACTACGACGCGGAATTTATCATCATTTACCGCTTCCCCGATTTCGTCCGCCACGCCGTACACGTAGGACATGTTGGCAGCCCCCGTTTCCGACTCGGGCGTCCCGACAGCAATAACCACCACGTCTGATGCCTGTACGGCAGGCTTCAGCTCTGTCGTAAACTGCAGACGTCCCGCTGCCCGGTTTGAGTCCACCAGCTCTTTCAGCCCCGGCTCATAAATCGGGATCTCCCCATTGTTCAACCGGTCCACCTTTTCCGGAATTTTATCCACACAGATTACGTCATTGCCAAGCTCTGCAAAGCTCGTCCCTGATACAAGACCCACATAGCCGGTGCCTACTACTGTTAGCTTCATACATCTTCCCAACCTTTAATTTATGTATTTTCGTTCTATCATACCCGTGAATGACTGCTTATTGTTTAAGCGTTATTGCCAAATTTTATTGTATCATATTTTGCCAGTTATTCTACATTCACTTCTGCATACATATTAAAGGTCCCCGCCTTCGATCTGCGAGCGCAGCGGCATGCCGCTCTGGGCTCCTTCCTTTTCGACTGAAAGCGCCGAGGCAGCATTGGCAAAACGGCAGGCCTCTTCAAGCGGCATCCCTTCGGCCACGGCTGTTGCAAACGCTCCATTAAAGGTGTCACCTGCCCCTGTGGTGTCCCGCACGTCCGCCGTCCGTACCGGAATAACGGCCTCGCTGCCATCTGCCCGGATAATGGATGCTCCCGCCGCCCCCTTTGTGACTACTACATTTTCACGGCGGCCGGCAATTGCCGGGTACTCGTTCCGCAGCTGTTCAAACTCCTGCTCGTTCGGTGTCAGATAGGAGGCTTTACCCCAATACTCCGGGGACAGCGGCTGCATTGGCGCCGGATTTAGAATAACCGGGGTCTGCTCCTCCTCAGCGGTTTGAAGCACCTTCTCCACAGCCGGCGCTGGGATTTCAAGCTGTACGAGCACTGCGTCCGCCTCTTTCAGGAGCGACCGGCTTTCTTCGATATCATCAGGACTGACCGTGGCGTTCGCCCCCGGGGTCACAATAATGCAATTGTCTCCTTCAGATACAATAATTACGGCCACACCGCTCGCAAGGTCTGGACGCATGCGGACATGCTCTGTATTGATGTCCTCGGTTTGCAAATGCTCCAGATATTCTGTGCCGAAAGCATCGCTCCCAACCGCTCCGACCATCGACACACGGGCACCGAGGCGGGCAGCGGCCACGGCCTGATTGGCCCCTTTCCCGCCATAATATGTATGAAAGCCCTCCCCGAGAATTGTTTCTCCCCGGGAAGGCATACGTTCCGCTGTGGTGACCAGATCCATATTAATACTTCCAACAACCACTATATTTGCCGGCATTCATCCATCACTCCCTGCTTGGACTAACAAAATTCTGCGTATAAAACGGACGGTTTTCGTCGTCAAATGCCACTCCGACTCCGAGACCATCGTAATTGCCTAGCATCGCTTCGCGGTGCCCTTCATACGAATTCAGCCATCCGGCCGTGGCATACAGCGGCGCCCGTTGGCCGGAGGCGATATTTTCAGCAGCCTGTACGTAGCGGATACCGTCCTGTTCCAGGCGGTCAAACGGAGACTGACCCTCCGGATTTACGTGATCGAAAAACTGATTTTCAGCCATGTTTTCACTGTGCGCTCTTGCAACAGCTGCCACCGGCTCATTGTAGGCAAGCGTGTCCCGGCCAAGCTGCACACGCTGGGCGTTGGTCAAGTGCCATACGAGCCGCTCATACGAATCCCGCGTTTCTTCGGACCCTTCGGCATAAAAGGAAGAAGCTCTTTCCACCTCTTTATCCACCAAAAGCAGGGCGTTCACCCTGTTTTCTTCATGGACGTCATAGAAAAAGGTCGCAAAGCCTTCCTCCACCTCGTAGACGCCCTGCTGCTGTTCATCCGTTTCCGTGCGGATGTTTCCGCGGGTTACTGTCTCCATAGATTCCCCGTACGTATCCTGAATAACATTGCGCCCGGTGCCCCAGCCGTTTCCTTCACCGTCCTGCCACGTCTGCTGGTTGGAATAAAGTGCCACTACGCGTCCGTCCTCAATCCCGTACTGGGCGTACTGCTCATAATCACTGTCGTAATAAATATGCCAGTCGAACGAATAGCTGCCGGCCTGCACGTCCTTCGCTTCCCCGCGTACCGCTTCCACTTCTTCAAGGCTGTCTCCAAGACTCACGCCTGCAACCTCCCAGTCTCCTGTTCCTTCAGGCACTTCCGTTTCCACAGTGCCAGCCTCTGGAGCGCCTCCGCTCGTTTCATCCGCCTGCAGGTTTTCCCCGAGCAGATTGGATAAAAACAGGGCCATTCGTTCGCCCTGCGTCTCCGTGCCCTCGTATGTCGTGTCGCCTGCTTCCTCGAGACGGTCCTGAACCCCGCTCCAGGGAGAATCCGCCGGGCTGTAAACTACGAACGCTGCCAACAGAGCCAACAACACCGCCGTACCAACCAGACTCTTCATGTGCATAACTCCTCTATTTGCTCATTTATTGTTTGTTTTACTCGTATGTATTAATTGTACAGGAAAAAGGCCTGCGGGAATATTAACTTGCATTTGGAGATTCCCCTTAAAAGTCCTTCGGCAGAATGATATACTGTAAGGACGTACAGACTATCTTTAACGCCAGTACATTTATACAACAAACTTTATAACTATGACATTTATAAAAGGGTGAAAAAGTATGGCTTTATTCGGTAAAAAAAAGCAATCGTCCCAGGGTGACGCTGTTAAACCAGACGAACTGGCAGACCAGACCCCGGCGGATGAGGAAATCATAGACGAAGCACACGATGACAGCGGACAGACCGTGGAAACGACTCTCAGCCTGCATCCGGACGCCGAAATTCCGGAGGAGGATGAATACTACCTCCGCTTTTTAAACGGGGAAGCACCCCGGCTGAAGCCCGGACAGGTCGCTCTATCAGGCATAAGCGCACAGCGGGATGAAAACGGACTGATGCTTGTCACCGCCTTTATCCGCAACGGCGCAGAAAAAGCCATCCGTTTGAAGCAGTCCACGGTGCTTCTGATGAGTAATGACAACCAGGTAATCGCGAAAAAGAAAGTGGATTTAAGCGGCGTCGGCGACATTCCGCCAAGAAGCGCCCGGCCGTGGAACTTTTATTTCGCTCCTAAGGAACAGCTCCAGCAGGAGCTTCCTAAAGACGGATGGAAAATCGGCTTTCACGTGGAAAAACCAAAGCGCGAACACCATCTTGATCTTGCCGACAGCTGGAAGAATGCGCTCAGCGACCAGCAGGTGGACAAGCTGAAGGACATGATCCGCGACATGAAGCCACCGCGTCCCGGTGAGGTCAACTTCATGGGCATGCGTGCCGTGCAGTCGGAAAACGGGGACCTCCATGTAACGCTTCTCATCCGCAACGGGGGCAACAATGAGCTCAAGCTCGACAACGTGCCGCTGCAGGTGGAGGATGCGCACGAAGAGGTCATTGCCCGGGGCGGATTTAAGCTCGACGACTTTGCCGTGCAGCCATTTTCAAGCCGGCCATGGACGTTTGTTTTTCCGCACCGTCTGCTGAAAAAAGAGGAAATCAACCTTTCCAAATGGAGAGCATATCCGATTAAAAAGAAACAGAATGAAGACAACGCGTAACGAAGGAGCCCAAATCGGGCTCTTTTTTTACGCAAAAAAGCCGCCGGGTACTGGCCCGTCGGCTTTTCATTCAGTATGATTATTTTTTGTCCGTTTCTTTTTGCAGAATATTATTCTGCAGGTAATCCTCGAGCGGCCCGCGCAGATCTTCCCGGTCGAGCGCGAAGTCGATCGTCGCTTTAACAAAGCCGAACTTATCACCGACATCGTAGCGCACACCGTCAAATTCATACGCCAGCACGTCCTGGCTTTCATTCAGCTTTGTAATGGCATCCGTCAGCTGGATCTCATTGCCGGAGCCGGGCGGCAGCGTTTCGAGAATGTCGAAGATTTCCGGTGTCAGAACGTAGCGTCCCATTACTGCATAGTTGGACGGCGCATCCGCAAGGTCAGGCTTCTCCTTTAAGCCCTGGACCTTGTGCACGCCGGCTTCTTCCTCGCTTTTCGGATCGATGATGCCGTACTTGGAAACGTCCTGGTCCGGAACCTGCTGGACACCGACGACCGAGCTCTGGTATTTATCAAAGACGTCTGTCAGCTGCTTCATGCACGGCTCGTCCGAATGCACAATGTCATCCCCAAGAAGTACGGCAAACGGCTCGTCCCCGATAAAACGGTGGGCGCACCAGATGGCATGGCCGAGGCCCTTCGGCTCCTTCTGGCGGATGTAGTGGATATTTGCCATGTTGGAGATCTGCTGGACCTCTTCAAGCTGCTTCGTTTTGTTTTTCTTTTCAAGCGTCTGCTCGAGCTCATACGAAACGTCGAAGTGATCCTCAATCGCGCGCTTGCCGCGTCCGCTTACAATAATAATGTCTTCAATGCCGGCAGCAATCGCTTCTTCTACTATGTATTGAATAGTGGGTTTGTCCACGATCGGAAGCATTTCCTTTGGCTGCGCCTTTGTAGCCGGCAGAAAACGCGTTCCAAGCCCTGCGGCCGGGATAATAGCTTTACGTACTTTCATCTTTTTTCCTCCTTGATAACTGTGATGCGTGCCTTGCACGCATGTTAAATACAAGACAAATTAAGCTGTATTCAACATACCATAACGAATGGGAAATACAAATACATGGGATAAAATCATCCTGCTTAAATTTTCCAAAGGCCGGGCAGGGCTCCCAAAGTGTTGTCACATTCTGCTTCTTCCTTTTGTTGGAATATATGGTATAGTAGTTATATTCTAACACGAAAGGAGGCGCAACCGCGTTTTTTCTGCTCCCAAGGCCCTGTCTGCGGCCTTATTTTCACCAACCCCCTCCTCTTGGTGAAATATTCCCTACAAATTTTTAGCGAAAGAGGTGTATGCCCGTGCCCCGGGAAGAACGCCTTTGGTTTCCTGGCACCGTCTATTACATTACTGCAGCTGGGGCTTCCAACCGCACCTTATTTCCCGACGAAAAAGACTATAAACAATACGTATACTTATTAGCTAAAGTAATCAATACCACGAAGCTCGACCTTCACGCCTACTGTCTGCTTCCGGACAGCATTCATCTGCTGGCCGAATCCACGTACGTCTCCATCTCCACCATTATGCGGGAGCTGCATGCATCCTATGCCATGCACTACCGGCGCCATTACGACACCCGCGGCCCTGTTTTCCAGGCCCGTTACCATTCCGAACTTCTCCCGGACGAAACGTCCTTTTTTGAACAGAGCCGCCGGATACACCTGCTTCCCTCTGAGAAGCTGAGTCACCCCTACCCCGGCTCGTACCGGTGGTGCAGCGCACGGGACTACCTTGCCCCGCAGCCCGAGTACGCCCCGAGACATCCCTTTTTATCCCTCGAACGCACTCTTGCCTTTTTTCCTTCTCCAAGACATGAATACTTTCACCAATTTTTATACCACACGTCTGTAACCCAGACCCACTAACTATTCAGGAGTGATTACATGTTTAACCAGGTGACACTTGTCGGCAGATTCACCCGCGATCCCGAATTAACCTATACGAAGGACGGCACCCCGGTATGCAACTTCACCCTTGCTGTTCAGCGGTCCTTTCGCAACCAGGAAGGGGAATACGACGCCGATTTCGTGCCTGTCACCGTATGGCGGCGCCAGGCGGAAACAACGTGCGAATACTGCCACAAAGGCGCTATGGTCGGTGTGAAAGGAAGAATTAATACACGTCTGTACGACAACAAGGACAACAAGCGCGTACAGGTGGTTGAAGTAAACGCTGAAGACGTCCGGTTTTTAAAGCTGCAGCCAGGCGCTTCTGACGCTCCGCCGGAAAGCATCGGCTTAAGCACTGAGCCTTTTCCTGCCGGCATGTAGCAGTTTTTCCCCTCGCTTTATCTCCCCGCATTACCCTCTCTTTCATAAACAAAGTCCCCCGCACTCCTCTGCAGGGGACTTTTTACATAAACCGCGAGCCGTACCTCCACAGCCAGCACAAAACAACAATCACCGCCGCAGCGGACACTCCGGTCATGTCGAGAGCAACATCCTGCCACATGCCGTGCCTGTCCGGGCTGAAGTGCTGCCGGAACTCGTCAAGCATGGCAAACATAAACACAAACCCATAGGCCCCGGCGAGCTTTCCCCAAAACGGCAGGCGGTACGGGTACACGGCGAGCAGAGCCGCTAGAAATATAGCGGTGAACATAAACACGTGGCTTGCCTTACGGATAAAAAATTCCACATAGCCTTCCACACCTGAGGCAGCTACACTTACCGGATCCCCGCCATAGGAAAAGGACGGCACAGACACATAAGGCTGCAGCCACTCAAACGGGATGTGCTCGAGCCACGGACGAATGTCCTGCTGCTGATACGGCATGGAGGTTGAAATGAGAATGGTCAGTACAGCACCTGCAAGCGGCAGTGCAAACAGCCATTTATGCGCGGACAGACTTTCTGCACGTATATCCAAGGTGCTTACCTTCTTTCTTCTTTATGTTCAGTATAAAAAAACTGCCGGCGCTTTTCCAGCCTTTAACCCCATACCGTCCATGTAATACTGATGGTAATGACCATAACAATCAGACTCACCGGCACGCCGATTTTCATAAAATCCGTAAACCGGTAGCCGCCCTGCGTATACACAAACAGATTCGTCTGGTAGCCGATCGGCGTAATAAAGCTAGCGGACGCTGCAATTGCGACAATCACCGCAACTGCCAGCGGAGAGACAGACAAAATATCCGCTGTTTCCAGTGCCACCGGGAGCATCACGATAGCCGCCGCATTGTTGGTTACCACTTCGGTAAACACATTTGTCAGTACATAAAGGGCTGTAAACACTCCGAGCACTCCGAAAGGCATAAACCAGTCAATCATCCGTTCTGCGAGAAGCGGGGCCGCACCTGTGCTCATCATCGCTTCCCCGAGCCCAAAGGCAGCAGCAATGACGAGCAGCACTTCATATGGAACATACCGGTGGGCATCCATCAGCGAAAGCGAGCCTGTCAGGAGCAGGCCGGCGACGGCGATCAGCGCTGCATAGAAAATAGGAATGATCTGCAGGGCAGCGAGACCCACCATCAGCATCATCATGACGAGCGGCAGCCAGCTTTTCCACCTCGGCCCCTTCAAAAAAGGATTCACGCTGTTTTTCAGTACGTGAAAATCATTATGGGCGCTCGTTTTTTGTTCGAATTCCGGACCAGCCAGCAGAAGTAGTGTATCTCCCGGCTTTACCACCATTTCTTTCATTTCGGGAGAATAGCTCTCATCATAACGGTGAATACCGATAATCGCAGCATCAAACCGCTGGTCAAAGAAAATGTCCTTTAGCTTTGTAAATAGAAGGTTGGAGTAGTGGGTTACCATTACTTCCATCAGCTTACGGTCCTTCGGCTCTTCAGCCGTTTTTTTCTCACTCGTTTCCGTTCTAATATCGAGACCATCCGTATTTTCAAGCCTCGCTACCTGGGCCAGATCTCCGTATACCACCAGACAATCACCCTGCTCCAGAATGTGGTGTCCGACAGGCTCTCTGCTTTTTGTTTCTCCGTTTGGCAGTAAGGCCAGCAGCTGCAGCGACGGATCGTTAATAAAACCCGCCCGTTTCAGCGTATCTCCGAGGTGGTTATAGCCCGGGGCGATTTCGAGCTTGAGCATATATTTCCGGCGCCCTTCCTTCTGATAAAACAACGGCGGCTTCCGGTCCGGCAGAATCTTTATACCAATCGTTAAAATAAAAATAGTGACCACCACTGTTGCCGGTATGCCTATCAATGCAAGCTGAAAAAAGTGAAACCCCGCGTAGCCCCGCTCCAGCAGGAGTCCGTGCACGACAAGGTTGGTGGACGTTCCTATCAGTGTAATCGTGCCGCCGATAATCGTGGCATAGGATAAGGGAAGCAGAAATTTAGACGGCGCCAGGTCATATTTCTCGCACCACCGTTTCACAAGCGGCGAAAACGTGGCAACGATCGGCGTATTATTTAAAAAACCACTCATCAGCGCCGAGGGAACAATCATTTTCATTAGTGATCCTCTCGGTGTGCGTCCCTTGCTAAGCACCCCTTCAACGAACCGGTCCACGATGCCGGTCTGCTGAACAGCCCCTGCGATAATACAAAGAAGGCCTACGGTCAGCATGCCCTGGTTGGCAAACCCCTTCAGCCCCTGTTGTGGTGTAATAATCCCTGTGATCAGCAGCAGGGAAAGAACGAATAAAAAAATAATACCCGGCCGCGCGATCTCCTTCATCAATGCTCCAATCATCGCCAATACGATAATCAGCACCCATACAATTTCCCAGGACACACTGTCACCTCCTTTTTTATAATTCATAGTATTTTAATATGTTTAATCAATTTTAGACTCACAACCTATTATACTTATCGCCAGGTAATTGTAAAGGAACACTATATGTTTTACACTAGAGAAAGAGAGGTTTCTTACCAGGCGCTGGCTTTCTTCAATGGAGAGACAGTTTTTCAGCGCGTAATCATAAATCTCTTGAAATACTTTGAAAAGAGGTGAACCAAAATGGCATTCGTCATTACATCGCCATGTATAGAAGAAAAAGCAGGAGAATGCGTGGATGTTTGTCCTGTAGACTGTATTGAAGAAGGAAAAGAGCAATTTTATATTGATCCCGACGTCTGTATCGACTGTGGTGCCTGTGTAGTTGTTTGTCCAGTAGAAGCTATCATCGAGGATACTGAACTCACACCGGAAACAGAGCCGTATCTGGAAAAAGCTAAACAATATTTCGGTACAGAATAAATCGAATCCCGCTTTCCATCAGCGGGATTTTTATATTTTTACAATCAGGCAGATTAAATATAGGGAAAACGGGTATATCATTACTACCCCACCCCCATACCTCGATTATTGGATCATTTAAAGCCAGTGGATGCCGCTGGCCCGGTTCATAATTGTGCCACTTCCCGATGTCCGCAGGCAGAAGCCTGCGGGCATTTGGTGTTTATAAAGACATAAATAAAGCCGAAGCTCCTGAGAGCTCCGGCTTACGGTTGTACTTATTCTTCTCCTTGAAGGTCTTCAATGGAATCAATATCCATATATTCTGGAACGACCAGGCCGGTAATCGCGCCTTCGAGGTTCGCACCAAGATCTTCATAGTCATCGCCATACTCTTCCATCTGGCTTGCGTGTGTATTCGGGAACCATCCGGCAACCATGCCGTCTGCTTCGCCGTCAGCAACAGCCGCAAACATCGGTCCGGCTTCAAGCTGTGTTAACGTGACATCGTAGCCAAGATCGGTGAGCACTTCTCCGACCACATTGGTGGAAGCAATTTCCGAGTCCCAGGCTACATAAACGAGCTCAATTGCTTCGCCGTCAACCTCTTCCACCCCATCGGTCCACTCAGATACCATATCTTCGTTTTCATCCACCCAGGCAGCAGCGGCTTCAGCCGGCTCGGTGCCATCCTGAATTTCTACCATGATCTCTTCCATGTTAGAAGCTTCCCACTGGAACTGGTCGAGGAACTGATACGCTCCCGGCATATCCTCTTCAAGTCCCTGGCGTACGACGGTATGAATATCGTCACCTTCGCCGTAGGAGCCTTCCGGGTCTTCCAAATACTTCAGATCATATTCTGCAAATTTCCAGTGCGGAGTCCAGCCGGTAACAATAATCGGCTCTTCATTTTCAATCGCATCGCCGAGTGCGCCCGTCATCGCCGCACCGGAGCTCGACTGCAGATTCCAGTTACTGAGGCCGTAATCTTCAATGGCCTGTTCTGATTGAGACATAATACCAGCACCGGCATCAATACCAGTGATCGTATAATCAACTTCTTCACCAAAACCGCCGCCGGAAGAGGATTCTTCACTCGATCCGGAATCGTCAGAGCCGCCGGATTCTTCTGAATCCCCGCCGCCTCCGCCACCGCAGGCGGTCATCACTGCTGCCATTGAAATTCCGGCTGCGCCTAAACCAGCTTTTTTCCATAATTTTTCCATGTGAATTACTCCCCTTTTGTTCATAATTTATATGGCTACTCCCTGTTTCGGGAGGTATACCTATTTTCGTTTACTTGCTCCAATGCCCTGGGTCAGACGATCGAGAATGATCGCTACAATCACTATCGCAAGACCTGCTTCAAAGCCGCCGCCGACATCGTTCCGGCCGACTGCAAAATAGACGGCTGTTCCGAGGCCGTCTGCCCCGATCATCGAGGCAATAACGACCATCGAAAGCGCCAGCATGATCGTCTGGTTAATCCCGGCCATGATTGTCGTTTTCGCCATCGGCAGCTGCACCTTAAACAGCTTCTGATTGCCCGTCGACCCGAAGGCCTCCGAAGCTTCAATAATCTCTGTCGGCACCTGACGGATCCCGAGATTGGTGAAACGGATCGTCGGTGGCATCGCAAAGATGACCGATGCCACAACGCCCGGCACCATCCCGATGCCGAAAAAGGCCACCGCCGGAATCAGGTACACAAAGGCGGGCATTGTCTGCATAAAGTCGAGCACCGGCTTTATCGTGCCCTCAACCGCAGAGCTCCTCGACATCCAGATGCCAACCGGCACCCCGATGACAATGGAAATCACCCCGGCGGTCAGCACAATTGCAAGCGTCAGTACCATGTCCTGCCAGTAGCCCAGGTTCCAGATAAGCAGCAGCCCAAGCAGAACAAATACCGTCAGACCGATTTTTCTTCCGGCAAACCAAAAGGTTAATCCGACCATAATGATCAGCAGAAGCCACGGCGGAAAGATGCCGAAAAACCATTCAAAGCCACTGATGATATATCCTATAAAATCGGTAAGAGGACCAAAGATAAATTCGGCCTGGGTCAGCCATTCGACAAACGCATCAATCCAGGCAGCAAGCGGCAGCGGTGTAATGTTACTCAACGGCCTCCACCTCCTTACCGGAAAGCAGCGCCATGACAGAGCCTCTTACGACGATGCCTACGATCTTGTTATCTTCATCAACGACGGCTACTGGTGTGTTTTTGTATGTAAGCAGCTCGATCATTTCTTTAACTACGGTATCCTTTTGCACCGTGGGCACATCTTCATGCAGAACGCTCCGAATATCTTCCGAGCCCTGCTCCACCAGCTGTGATACTTCATCAGCATGAATAATTCCGAGCAGTGTCCGGTCTTTATTGGTTACATACAGGCTCGAAATACCTTCCCTTTTCATGCGCTGCAGTGCCGCTCTCGGACCGTCTTTATCAATCGTGAGCGTCTCAGGACGTTTCATGACGGCTTCGGCAGTAAATACCTTGGAGCGGTCCACATCCTCCACAAACTGGGCCACGTAGTCATCTGCCGGGTGCTGAAGAATTTCCTCCGGTGTGCCGATCTGAACAACCCGCCCGTCCTTCATGATCGAAATGCGGTCCCCGAGCCGGAGAGCTTCATCCAAATCGTGGGTAATAAATACAATCGTCTTTTTCATCCGGCCCTGCAGTTCAAGCAGCTCGTCCTGCATTTCCTTCCGGATCAGAGGGTCAAGCGCCGAGAATGCTTCATCCATCAGCAGAATATCTGTATCCGCTGCAAGCGCCCGTGCCAGGCCGACCCGCTGCTGCATCCCCCCGGACAATTCATCCGGGTACATGTTGCCGTAACCGCCAAGGCCGACCAGCTGCAGAGCTTCATCTGCTTTTTTCTTCTTCTCCTGCTCCTCGAGCCCCTGGATCTCCAGGCCGTACGCGACGTTGTCGAGAATCGTACGGAACGGAAATAGTCCGAATTGTTGGAAAACCATGCTCATTTTTTCCCTGCGCACCGCTCTCAGCCCTTTGTCGTCCATACGGGCCAAATCGTCCCCGTCCACCCAGACGCTTCCTTCGGTCGGATCAATTAACCGGTTCAGAAGTCTCACAAGTGTAGATTTTCCGCTCCCGGAAAGTCCCATGATCACAAATATTTCTCCGGCCTCCACCGAAAAATTGGTTCGGTTCACACCAACCGTGCAGCCGGTTTCTTCCAGGATTTCGTCTTTCGATTTCCCCTGTTCCAGCAGTTTAATTGCACGGTTCGGGCGTTTGCCGAAGACCTTGGTTAAGTTCTCCACTTCTATCTTCGCCAACGTTTCACACCTCGTTTACTATGTCTCTGTCTAAATTTATTATCACTCTTTTACTATATATTATTAGGCTAAAAGTTACAAAACTTTTATCATGCCATTTAAAGCCTTTTGAGGCGTAAAGTATATACTGTACATACATTATATACTTATATCTATTAATATCTGCTGATTAAAGGACTTAACGACCGAATATTCAATTTTTTTATTTTAAATCAGTTTGCTAAACTTTAACCATACATGCAAAAAGGGGGGCCCGTATGGAAAAGAAGGAGCAGCATATTCAGAACAAGCTGGATGAAGCAAAAAACCAGTTCATTTCCACGATTGCCCAGAACATGGGCCTATACGGTGTTTCCGATACCAACGGGCGCCTGTACGGCACCATGCTGTTTGCCAAGCGTCCCATGACACTCGATGACATGAGCGAGGCACTGGGCATGAGTAAAATGAGTATGAGCACCGGTATACGGGCCCTCATGGACGCAGGCATGGTCGAACGGGTATGGGAAAGGGGAGTACGCAAGGATCTGTACCAATCCAACGACGATTGGTATCAATCATTTACCTCTATTTTTGTGAACCGCTGGCGGGAGGCCTCGGATAATAATCAAAAGGCAGCCCGCCGCGCCAAAGAGGAATTTGAATCCTGCTTAGAGGAATCGGAGGATCCTTATCTTATCGGAGTGCTTCAGCACGATCTTGAAAAAATCAATTACGCCCTGAGCTATTATGAGTGGCTTGATGAAGTGATCCGCATTTTTGAAAGTGGTGAAATTTTTACGATGATCCCCCCGAAGTAATTGCCGCTTTTAAATTTCCAGCAACGGCAGACGGTGCTCAAGCCGGATCTGCTCCCTTACTCTGACTGCCGCCTCTGCCCCCGTGGCATCTTTTTGCCATAGCAGGGCATACTGATACAGGTCGTGCCATTCCAGAATATTCGCAAACTGCTGCAGTGAAGAAAGCGGTATGCTTCGCACGCTGTCATAGCCGGCGAGCAGTTCATTAAAAACCATTCGGGCAAAGGGCTGATAGTCCTGTTCGCCGGAAAGGGAAAGCAGAATGTCCCGCAGCAGCGCAGCAAGGTCATATAAGCTTACATGCACCCCCGGCATCGCTCCCGGGAACAAACCCCCTCCCCCAGCATTCCCCTTCTCCCTGTTTATCTCTCTGAAAACAAAGCCTGTGTCCTCCAGCTGAAGGGCTGCACGTTCGATCACGGGAAACAGCGCATCGACGCTTCGCCGGATCATCGTCTGGCCTTTTGGAAGCAGCAGCTCCATCTGCCGGTATTCTGCCTTTATAGTCTGCTCTGCCAGCCAAACTCTGTCTTTGTCGTTTAGCGGCAGCTTCTCGTGCCAGCTGCGGTGCTTTTCTGCCAGACAGGCACCAAGCTGCCGGTAATGTTCTTCTTCCCTACCCGCGTGCTCACAGCTTACCGGCTTCCTCTGATACATATAGGCCCAGCCTGCCTCCCCGGCATCCGCCAGTTTATCTCCCTCTCTTGTCTTTTTGATGCTGATATCGTTACCAACTTCAAGCCACCAAATCGTTTCGTTTTCCGGAAGCACAAGCTCACCGGTCACAAGCTCCCACACCAATCCTTCTTTATCCCTTACACTACAGCGCCTGGATCCTTGTGGCCCGGGCGAAGCTGCTTCTATACCGTATACCTGTTGAATCCAACGACGGGTCGATTCTGCATTCATTGCTCTTCCCCATTTCATTTACTGTAGATTTTTTCGTTTTTCTTTTACACTGGACTAGCATAGAAAAACATTCTGTTTAGCTGGAGGAACGAAGATGAATATCAGTATTCTTGATCAGTCACCAATTGCAGAAGGCGAGACCCCCGAAAAAGCCTTCGAACACACCCGTGAACTCGTTCAAACAGCGGAGAAATGGGGATTTCACCGCTTTTGGGTGGCCGAGCACCACAGCACCAGCGGCCTGGCCGGCTCATCGCCGGAAATTCTGATGTCGCATCTCGCAAGCGTCACTACAACCATCCGTATCGGCTCGGGAGGCGTCCTGCTCCCGCAATACAGCCCGTACAAAGTAGCGGAAAACTTTAAAGTGCTTGAAGCGTTGTTTCCCGGACGGATCGACCTTGGCATTGGAAGATCTCCCGGCGGGGGCAACACCATCCGGGAAGCTCTGACAGATGGCAATAAAAAGAGCATGTCCGCCTTCCCCCGGCTTCTTCAGGAAGTCCAGGGGTTTATTGACCGTTCCCTTCCCGGAGATCACCCCTATGCTTCGATTAAGGCCTCCCCGATGAGCAGCTCCCTGCCGGAAACCTGGGTGCTCGGCTTGTCCGAGCGCGGGGGCCGGGATGCCGGAAAACAAAGTGCCGGCTTCATGTTCGGCCAGTTTATCAGCCCGGATCAGGGCATTGAGGCAGTCCGTAAATATCACGCTTCTTTTGTCCCAAGCGACCGGCAGCCCCGGCCGGTGGCCGCTGCCTGTGTATTTATTGTCTGTGCGGCTACCGATGAAGAGGCTGAGCACCTGGCGCTGAGCCAGGACCAGTGGCTTCTGAATGTCGAAAAGGGCACAAATACGAAAGTGCCTGCCCCGGAGAGCGTAGATCCCGGCTCCTGGACTCAGGAGGAATGGAAAAAAGTGAGGGAGAATCGGCGTCGTGCTGTTATCGGCTCCCCGGCTGCTGTGCAAAAACAGCTGCGTGAACTGCGGGATAAGCTCGGGCTTGATGAACTGATGGGTATTACCAATATTTATGATTTTGAAGCAAAAAAGAAATCCTTCCAATACGCCGCTGATATTGCCGCCAATCTTTAAATGAAAAAATCCGCACGCCCGGAACAGGAGCGTGCGGATTTTTTCATTTTCCTAGTAGGAATCTGCTGCCGGTACTCCCTGGCTGCTTTCCCGGGATTCTTTTTCACTGGAACGGAAGGAGAGCCACGAAAGCATCAGACCTAAGAGCGTAATGACAGCACCGGCCATGCCAATCAGCGGCAGGCTCAGCCCAAGACTGATCACAACACCGCCAACCCAGGCGCCAAAGGCGTTCGCCAGGTTAAAGGCAGAGACCGCGGACGCACTTGCAATTGAAGGCGCACCCTCTGCTGCCCGGATGACCGTTGTCTGCAGAATTGGTACTGTACCAAAGGCTCCCATTCCCAGCAGAAGCACCGATAACGGGGCGAGCCATGGGATGGTACTCGTTAAGGTTAGCGTCGACAGAATCACGGTCAGTGAAGCCATCACCACCATCAGCGGCTTCAGCAGGGACTCCGCATTCAGACGCCCCGAAAGCATATTGCCCAGAACGCCTCCGACCCCGAATAAAAAGAGGGAAAGCGTTATACCTGCCGGACCAAAGCCTGTTATATCCTGAAGCAGGGGCTCAATATACGTGTAGGCGGTAAAAACACCTGAATAGCCGAATACTGTAATAGCGAGCGCAAACAACACCTGTTTTCTTTTGAAAACACCAAGCTCTTTTCGCATGGATGTCGGTTCTTCGGCATTCATGTTTGGTACATAAAAGATAATCCCGAGCAGGCTGATCACGCCGAGTCCGGCAATACCGGCAAACACTATGCGCCAGTCAAATAAATCTCCGATATATGCACCGAACGGCACACCAATCATTAAGGAAATCGTCAGTCCGCCATTAATGGCTGCCACCGCTCCGGATTTTTTCGATGGAGGGACAACTTCGCTTGCCATAACCATCGCAATGGCAAAGAACGGTCCGTGCATCAATGCAGAGAAGACGCGCGCCCACAAGAGCACTGTGTAATTTGGCGCCAGGGCGCTGGCCACGCTTGATCCGATAAATAACAGCATGAGTCCGATTAATACATACTTCCTTGGAAACTTCACCAGAAGAGATATGGCAATTGGCGAAAGCACGGCGACGCCGAGCGCATACATACTGACAATCAGACCCGCGGCAGAAATCGTGATGCCAAAGGAGTCAGAGACATTCGACAAAATCCCCATGGCGACATATTCAGTAGTACCGATAGCGAACGTAGAAATCATGAACATGGCAATCATCACCATTGGGCGGAACGTTTGGCCATTGCGTACGATCATTGTTATCCCTCCTTGATATATTGATTAATGAATTTTTCACTCTGTTTATCCCACAACGAGTACTTATTCTATAGGCTGGACTTTCATGCGTCTAGACTGTAAAACGCTTACGACACAAAATTGTCACATTTTTTTCTGTTGATTTTTTTGTCTTCATCATGTAAGGGTTATCATTTCCTTTTTATCAACTTTTGTATTTGTATTAAAAAATCATCTTTATGATGTTTTTTATACAATTCGCTGTTATCAGGGGTTTGCGCGGAAATTGGCAGGGGTAAACCTTTTTTCGTGCGCACTATTCAAAACGTTTTGATAAACTCATACAGCAGGAAAGAAGGGACATCATGTTTTCACTTTTTACATTCATACTTATCACTATCGCCATTGCCGGCTACGCCGCCTACCGGACGAAAAACATTAATATGCAGAGCCAGGAGGGCTATTTTCTCGGCGGCCGCAGTCTGATGGCCCTCACCATTGGCTCATCCACCCTGCTTGCCAATCTCTCCACCGAGCAGCTCGTTGGACTTAGCGGGCAGACGTACACCGGCTCGATGGCTTCGATGGCCTGGGAGGTTACTACACCAGTGGCGCTCATTTTTATGGCATTTATGTTTTTACCTAAATACTTACGGGCGGGCGTAACTACCGTTACCGAGTTTCTTGAAAAGCGCTATGATCAGCGGACAAGGCAGATCGTTTCATTACTTATGCTGCTCGGGTTTGCTTCCTCGTTTCTGCCGACCGTGCTGTATTCGGGCTCCCTTGTGCTTGATCAGATATTTGATATTTCGGATGTGCTTGGCACGAGCCAGTTTTTCACCGTCTTAATTGTTTCTGCCGGCATCGGACTTATCGGCATGCTTTATATTGTGTTCGGCGGCCTGAAGGCTATCGCCTCCGCGGATTCACTGTACGGCGTCGGACTAATTGCCGGTGGTATTCTTATTCTCGTACTCGGGCTTATGGCGCTCGGCAATGGCAATATGTTTAACGGGGTTGGGACGCTCACCTCGGAGCATACTGACAAATTAAACGCCATCGACGGCAGCAACGACGCCCAGGTGCCGTGGCCGACAATATTTATGGGGCTTTTATTTAACAATCTTTTTTACTTTTGTATTAATCAGGCCATCGTTCAGCGCCCGCTTGCGGCACGTAATTTAAAAGAAGGCCAGAAGGGTGTCATGATTACTGCCCTATTTAAATTATTCGGCGCCTTTTACCTCGTGCTGCCGGGCGTGATTGCCTATCATCTGTACGGCAGCAGCCTCGCGAATGGAGACGCCGCTTATCCGACGCTCGTGACCGATCTGCTGCCGCCGGTGCTGACCGGCGTGTTCGCAGCTATTTTGTTCGGCGCTGTCCTGAGCTCGTTTAACGGGGGCATCAACAGCGTCATTACGCTGTTTACGCTTGATTTATATAAACCGTTGTTTCACCCGGATGCCGATGAAGCAGCCCTCGTTCGTTCCGGGCAGCGGTTTGCCATGATTGTCGCTATTGTCTCCATCTTTATTTCGCCCTTTATTTTGTTTGCCCCGTCAGGGCTGTACAATTATCTGCAGGAAATGTTTGGTTTCTTTAACATTCCGGTGCTTGCCATTATGGTCGTCGGCTTTTATACAAAAAACGTATCACCGTTTGCCGCAAAGGTGGCCGTACCGGTACACATCATTTTGTACGGAGCAAGCAAAGTCTTTATCGGAGAGCTCAATTTCCTTTATGTATTGAGTGTGCTGTTTCCGCTCAGCGTTATCGTGATGCTCGTGGCCGGGAAATTCAAGCCGATGGATGAGCCCTTCGAATTTAAAAACGAAGCACCGGTGGACATGGTCCCGTGGAAATTTGCCAAGCCGGCAGCGGCCGGCCTGATTATCGGCATCGGCATTCTTTATGTGATCTTCTCTCCTCTCGGAGTCGCCTCCTAATCTCAAAAAAGAGCACCGCAGCCGGAATTGGCCGCGGTGCGTTTTCATTTACTCCCAGTGTTCAAGAACAATTTTACCGATCGCTTTACCCGACTCCACCCGCCGGTGCGCTTCTTTCATCTGTTCGGCGTTCAGTGGTGTCAGCGTTTTGGTGAGCGTCGGCTTGATCGTCGACTGATCAAACAGGTCAGCCAGTTCGCCCAGAATGACGTGCTGCCGGATCATATCCTCCGTCTGGTACATTGGCCGCGTAAACATAAACTCCCACATAAAGGCGGCGCTTTTTGCCTGCAGATCGGTAAGCGGAAGCGGCTCCTCTGTTTCTACAATGGAACAGATGGTTCCCTGCGGACGGATGCACTCGGCCATCCCCGACCAGTGCTCGGCCGTATCGGTGAAGCAGAGAATATAATCGACTCCGTCGTATCCGGCCTCCTGGAGCTGCTTGCACAGAGGCTGACGGTGGTTAATCACTTTGTCTGCCCCCATCTGTTCGCACCAGGCAGTTGTTTTTTCACGTGAAGCAGTAGCGACTACATCGAGCCCGGCCCATTTGGCGAGCTGAATCGCAATGGAGCCAACGCCGCCGGCGCCGTTTAACACGAGTACAGATGCTCCGCGGTCCCGTTCCGGTACAATTCCGATCCGGTCGAACAGCGCTTCGTACGCAGTAATAGCAGTTAAAGGCATTGCAGCACTTTCGGCCATGGAAAGCTGCACAGGCCGTCTTCCCACTACCCGCTCATCCACCAGCTGATATTCCTGATTGGATCCGGGCCGCAGATTGCTTCCAGCATAATATACTTCATCACCGGGCTGAAACAGCGAAGCCTCTTCGCCTGCCGATTCTACGACACCAGCTGCGTCAAAGCCGAGAATCTGCGGCTCTGCTTCTTCCGTTCCTTCACTTCCTCCGCGGATTTTTGTATCCACCGGATTTACAGAGACCGCCTGGACACGCACAAGCAGATCCCGGCCCTTCGGCTCTGATTTTGCCACGTCAAACATTTCAAAGCTTGCTTCTTCTTCGATGGGAAGGTGCTTTTTAAACCCTATTGCTTTCATTGTGGTCCCTTCTTTCCTTACTTAATTAAAGCCATTCTGGCTTCTCATACCCGCCCGGTTCCATCCGGCAAACAAATCCGCAGCCATTTATACCTGTTCGAAACTCTGCTGAAAATGAGTTATAATGAAGAAACTATTCTTAATGAAAGAAGGCGGCGTATGCAGGACCAAACCCACACGTTTACTAAACGGGAGGAATTCGCTAACGCAGTCACGCACGGCATCGGTGCTCTGCTGAGCGCTGCTGCGCTTATTATTATGATCGTTTTCGCTTCCATGAATGCTTCAGCCCTCCATGTGGTAAGCGTTTCTATTTTCAGCACATCCATGCTTATTTCCTACGTATGCTCCACGCTGCTTCACAGCTTTTCACCGGGCAGACTCAAGGATTTGTTTGAAGTGTTTGATCACTCTGCCATTTACTTATTTATTGCAGGCACCTATACCCCGTTTTTGTTTCATGCACTCCACGGCACCTTAAGCTGGGTCTTGTTCGGCGTTGTATGGGGCATTGCCTTTATCGGTATTATTTTTAAAGCCTTCTTCACCAAACGGTTCCGCATTCTGTCGACTGTATTTTACATTGGCATGGGGTGGATCATCATTATCGCCTGGCCGGCGCTGGTAAATGCCCTTCCCTCCAGCGGCCTGCTGCTGCTTGTTGTTGGAGGTGTATTGTACACGGCCGGCACCGTGTTTTACATGTGGCGGAGCTTTCCCTACCATCACGCCGTCTGGCACTTTTTTGTGCTCGCCGGCTCCGCCGCCCATTTCTCTGCCGTATTTTTCTACGTTATCCCTCTATAGCAGACGAAAGCCCGTGCTTCTCGGAGAGCACGGGCATTTTTACGTCAGCCGGGAACGGATTTTCCCCGAAATAATGTCAACGATCGTAACCATGACAATAATACCAAGCAGAATAATCCCAACCCTTTCCCAGTCCCGGGTCTGAAGCGCAAATATTAATGGGGTTCCGATGCCGCCAGCGCCGATGACCCCGAGCACCGTAGCGGCCCGGAGATTGATTTCAAGCCGGTACAGCACGAAGGAAAAATAGCTGGGCAGCACCTGCGGGAGCACAGCGAACCATAACGTTTTGCCGTGATTGGCCCCTGTAGCCATCAAGGCTTCCCGAGCGGCTAAATCGGCTGTTTCAATGTCTTCGCTGAACAGCTTTCCGAGAGAGCCAATTGTACCGATACTCAAAGCGAGCACACCGGCAAACGCCCCCGGCCCTACCGCCTTAATAAACAGCAGAGCAAGAACGATTTCCGGAAAGACACGGATAAAGGTAAGAATAAATTTCGATGATCCGGAGACAGGCTTAATCCGCATGATCGTCCGGGCCGCAAGCAGTGCGAATGGCAGACAGAAAACTGCCGCAATCGCTGTTCCAAGAAGGGCAATCGCAAGCGTGTCCAGCAGCCCGCGGATCAGGTCCTCCCCGGCAGGGTCGTATACGTATCCCCAGTCCGGCGAGAAAATTCCGCCGATGATGGACCCGATAATTTCGACAAACGTTTCCTTGATTTCGAGCAGCGGAAGACCCGCGAATGCCCATATGTATACGAGAGCCAAAAGAACAAGACCCGTGTACAGCTTCCATTTCCCCTGCTTCGGCGCCGCCGGCCAGTCAGTTTGCATACTCATGCCAGACGTTCCCTGCCTTTCGTACTCAAGTAGTCAATCAGCATGACTACCAGAAGCGTCACTAAGATAATGGTTGTTACCCGGCCGTACTGGAAAAACCCAAGAGTGCTTTCATAATACAGACCGATGCCTCCGGCCCCTACCAGGCCGAGAATAGCTGCTGCCCGGACGTTCACCTCGAGTGCATACAGCGTATACGATAAAAAGGAGGCAGCGATTTGTGGAAACACGCCAAACACAATCCATACGATTTTATTGGCACCTACTGCTGTCATTGCTTCGAGCGGCGCCTGGTCCACCGCTTCAATCGTTTCGTAAATCAGCTTTGAAATAATGCCAAGCGAAAAGAACGTTAGCGCAAACACTCCGGACACCGGACCGATACCGAATACGGCCACAAAAAGTGCTGCCAAAAGCAGGTCAGGCATCGTACGGATTAAATTCATAACCATACGTGCCGGAAGGGTGATCCAGGCCGACGAAAAAATATTTCTCGCCGATAATAAAGCAATCGGAAGAGCAAGAATCGCACCGAATGTGGTTCCCAAAAATGCCATCCGCACGGTTTCAAGAATCGGGGTGATAACGCTGCCGACATAAGCCGCATCCGGCGGCCACATCTGCACGAGCAAATCCCCGATATTTGGAATACCTTCCCACAGTTCTGCAAACGAAAACTCCACCTGCCAGGTACTCCCGATTAAAATCAGAGCGATCAAAGCAGCGGTCAGAAGGTGTTTCAATCTGGAGGGCGGCTTCGGAATGCTGTGCTTCTGTATCGTCGACGTGCTCATTGCACCGCCTCCTCATGCATCTGATTGCCGTTTTTCTGCTGATCCTCATCCTCAAGCGATTCCCCATATATACCCATAAACCGCTTCGGCGTGGCCTCTGCAATCGGTCCGTCAAAAACTACCTCCCCAGCCTTTAAGCCGATAATTCTCGTTGCGTATTTGCGGGCGATCTCCATAGAATGCAGATTCACGACCATCGTGATGCCAAGCTCCCGATTGATTCTCTGCAGGTCATCCATGACCTGCCTCGTCGTTAATGGATCGAGCGAAGCGACCGGCTCATCGGCCAAAAACACTTTTGGCTCCTGGGCGAGCGCCCGCGCGATAGATACCCGCTGCTGCTGTCCGCCGGAGAGCTGATCGGCCCGTACGTAAGCTTTTTCTAACAGATTCACCCGGCGCAGGGCTTCAAACGCAATGCCCTTATCCTTTTTGGGAAACATACCGAGAATCATACGTAGTGTCGAATGGTACCCGACTCTTCCGGCCAGTACATTTTTTAATACGCTTGAACGCTTGACGATATTAAACTGCTGAAAAATCATGCCAATATCCCGGCGGAGAGCATAAAGGTTTTTCCCTCTCGCTTCCGTGATCGAGGTTCCGTCAATCGTGATTGCCCCTTCGGTCACTTCGTGCATCCGGTTAATCGTCCTTAGGAGTGTGGATTTTCCTGCCCCAGAGAGACCGACTATTACCACAAACTCTCCCTGTTCGATCGTCAAATCAATATTATTTAACGCTTTTGTGCCATTACTGTACGTTTTTGACACTTGCCTGAACGTAATCATACGAGCATCCCCTTTTTCTAAGCGGCGTTTCTGCCTGAGTCAAAAAAGGGGCAAATGCCTGAACAGACAGTCCCCCTGGTTGACACCGGCTGTGCAGACACCTATTCGTTGCCAGTAAGATCTGATACTTTATCTTCGTATTCACGAACGACGTCAAAGTTACTATCGTCGGACTCGGTATAGCCTTCATGAGAATAAATGTCGCGAATGATTTCCTGGCTTTCTTCATTTTCTCCCAGGGAAATAAAGGCGTCAGCAATATCTTTTCTCATCTCGCCTTCAATTTCCGGGCGGATCGAAACAGTATCGTTTGGAATCTTTTCTGTAAATTCCAGAATTTTTGTATCTTCAAATACTGAATCGTAGTCCTCCACAACGGTATTGCGCGCGTCCTGGAACGTAACCGCGGCATCCACATCATCGTTTAAAAGCGATACGATCGCCTGGTCATGCCCCGTTACCGTAACCGGCTCCACGTCCTCGAGCGGCTCAAGTCCCGCATCCATCATTTCTGCAGCCGGCCATACAAATCCGGCAGAGCTCGTCGTATTTTGGTACGCAATCCGTTTTCCTTCCAGGTCTTCAAGGCTTTCCATGTCGCTGTCCTCCATCACCATAAACTGCGACAGATAATAATCCACCAGTTCATCTGTCTCGGACCCGTCGTCATTTACCCCGTAACGCTGGGCCTGCAAAAGTACATCCGCTGCTTCCTGCTCGTGGGCAAGTACGTACGCTGTAGGCGGCAGGAAGCCGACATCCACCTGATCGGAATTCATGGCCTCCACGATGGAATTATAGTCCGTGGACACACTCACCTCTACGGGAATCCCCAGCTCTTCCCCGAGAAGTTCTTCAAGCGGCTTTGCTTTTGCTTCAAGCGAATCAGCATCCTGCGAAGGCACGAACTGCACCCGCAGCTCTTCCATTTCCTCCGAAGAGCCTTCCCCGGAGCTGGAGGAATCCTGGCTGCCTTCACTTTCTTCCCCACCCGAAGAACCACATGCTGCTGTGACCGTTACTGCTGAAGCCAGCGTAAGCCCTGCCAACCATTTTTTCTTCATCAAAAAACCCCCATTTATGTATTTTTTCTGTACTTCCCGCGCAGAATTCCCACACGATTTTTTTCAGCACATCTCAGAGTATAAACACATTTCCGTGATATTTGGGCTATATTTACAGAAAGTTAAAACTAATTGTACCTAAAATTTACATTTTATTAAGCGGTCTGTTAAATAATGTAGCGCACTAATTTCAGACCATATACGGCTCCGGCATCAACGCACCCGAACCTTCATTTGTTATAATGAAGGCAAAACCACGCTAAAAGGATGTTTTTGCTTGCCGACACGTGCTCACACCTATATCAATTACGCTCTCGCTGTTCTGGCTGTCTATGCTGTGCTGCTTACGATCCGGCTTTTTTTCATCTCCAGCGAGCTTCTAACCTTTCTCACTCATCCGCTCGTTTTAATCATTCCAGTCGGTCTCACAGTCGCAGGCTTAAGGTATTTCATCGTTTATACCGGCGAGAAAAATAAAAAACGCTTCCTCTATTTCCTTATTGCCGGAAGTATCGCCCTGTTTCTTTTGTTTTTACTGTTTATATATATTATTTCAAGGCTTGTGTCCCTCTGAAGCAATTTACTTCTATTCAAAATTTTGATAAGCTTCAAGATATTTACCAATGGTTTTTAAAGGAGAGAGAGTATGGCACAATCAGCATCCTGGCGGACAAAAGCTCCCTACCGGGCAGATCAGGTAGGAAGCCTTTTGCGTACTGCCGCTATTAAAGAAGCACGTGAAAGCTACGCGAATGGATCCATTTCTGCGGACGAGCTGCGCCGTGTAGAGGATAAGGAAATCGAGCGCATCGTTCAGAAGCAAAAAGAAACGGGGCTTCAGGCTGTTACAGACGGAGAGTTCCGCCGCGCCTGGTGGCATTTTGACTTTCTTGAGGATTTAATTGGTGTGGAGGCCTACGATAAAGACTCCGGCATTCAGTTTGAAGGTGTGCAGACGAAGGCCCGCGGCATTAAAGTAACCGGAAAAATTGACTTTAGCGACAAGCACCCGATGCTGGAGGATTTCCGCTATCTTCATCAGATCACCGGCAGCACCGAGGCAAAGTTTACGATACCAAGCCCGAATATGCTGCACCTTCGCAGCGAGATTGAGACCGACCTTTACAGCGGTCCGGGAGACATGATCGACGACCTGGCGAAGGCGTATCAAAAAGCGATTCAGGCGTTTTATGACGCCGGCTGCCGTTACCTGCAGCTCGACGACACGTCCTGGGCGTATTTGTGCTCCGAGGAACAGGTGGAGCGTATGAATCAGGAGGGCATCGACCACCGTTCCCTGGTGGAACGCCATGCACGGGCGGTCAACGAAGCTGTCGCCTACAAGCCGGAGGATATGACAATTACGATGCATATCTGCCGCGGTAACTTCCGCTCTACGTGGATCTCTTCCGGCGGCTATGAGCCGGTGGCCGATATTTTATTTGGCAGCGTCAATGTGGACGGCTTCTTCCTCGAGTATGACAGCGACCGTGCCGGCGATTTCAAACCGCTCCGCTTCATCAATCGCGAGGATGTGCAGGTCGTGCTCGGTCTGATCACCTCCAAAAGCGGGGAGCTTGAAAACGCGGAGGACGTGAAAGCAAGAATCATGGAAGCATCCGAGTACGTACCGCTTGAGCAGCTCTGCCTGAGCCCGCAGTGCGGGTTCGCTTCGACCGAGGAAGGGAATGTTTTGACTGAAGATGAACAGTGGAAAAAGCTCGAGCACGTTGTAACCATCGCAAAAGATGTGTGGCAGGATTAATAAGAATAAAAAAAGCAGGACCGAAAAACTTCGGCCCTGCTTTTTATCGTATTTAGTTGCTTAATACAGGAGCTTCCCTGGAGAAGTCACTCGTTTCAAGCTGTTCGTACAGAAAATCCACCAGGGTCTGGCGGTAGAGCGTATTTTTCAGGTCATGCCGGCCGGGATAGCCTGCGGTCGGCGCGTTTTCGCCGGAAGGCTTATCGGAAAGCACCGGCACCCGGACGAGCGTCCAGTCCAGATTTGACTGGCGGATAATATCAGCGGCATTCGCATTTTCATTCGAGCCTTTAAACTTCGCCACTTTCCAGCCGGTGGTGAGCAGACTGAACCGCTTGGACGCGCCGTCCTGCGGGGTTTTTACATCTGAGCTTGTCACTGCCACAAGACGGCTGATGCCCCGCTCCTGCATCGCGTTTACAATGTGGGACATGCCTGTGCTGAGCGGTGTGCCCTTCGCTGCTTCCTTGCGGCCGAGCAGGCTGACTACCGCATCTGCGCCCTTCAGGGAATCATAGACGTTCTGGTAATTCGTAATTTTCCCTTCATGAACAGTTAAATTTTCATTATCAATCAATAATTTTTCCGGGTTGCGGGCGTATACTACTACTTCACTGCCCTCTTTTAATGCTTTGCGGACAAAACGTTTTCCGGTATTTCCGGTCGCCCCAAATACAACTATTTTCATTTCGGTTCCCTCCTGTTTGTTCACACTGCTTCTTCCATTGTACCGGAGATGGAGGGCAAACCCAAACACAGTCGGGCAAACACAAATAAAAGGAGAGCGATTGAGGCCCCGGTTGCTCAATCGCTCTCCTTTATATCCATCGATGTGTTAATCTGCTGCCAAAAGCATCTGTTCGCTTTCTTCTGTAAGCTCCGTGTAAACGACGAGCCGTTCATCATGCGTCCCATGCTCCTGCTCGAACGTGCCGGCACAGGTGATCAGATTTAAATTCCGGCTGTCACCGCCTCCGAAAATCTCCTCAATCGGAGCTTCCTCCCGCGTGTAGCTCACTACCTGCTGAACTTCAAACACAAGCTCCTGCCCGTCTTCGGTTGTGACGTGGACTTTTTCCCCTGCCTGCACGTTTTCGAGCTCGTAAAATACAGAAGGGCCGTCAATACTATCCACGTGGCCTGCCATCACGGCATTGCCTTTCTCTCCCGGCTCCGGGCCCGGCTCGAACCAGGCTACTCCGTTTTCGCTCGAGGGTACGCCCATCTGTCCATTGTCCAAAACTCCTACCGGCTCTAAGGAAGCCGAGACATCGATGGATAAAACAGATAACTCCTCAGGGTCAGAGAGCGATACTTCCTCTGTTTCTGCAGAAGCAGCCAATCCCTCCGCCCCGGTCACGCTTTCTTTTTCTGCCGGAGCAGCGGTATCTGTTTCTGAAGCTTTTTCCTGCCCCGCCGGCTCCCCCGAAAGTACTTCCGTTTCCGGCGGTGGGGAGAATACAGGAAGGAGGGCGTAGACACCGAAGCCAATGGCGATAGAAACCACAGCAGCTGTAAGCACCGTTACTATCCATTGCTTCATACCGCCCGCCTCCTTTATCTGCATGATGCTTTTTTGCAAGAACTACTCAGTTTACGCACGAAGTTTTTGATTGGATCACTTTTATTTAAAAAAATTTAAGAAAAATAAAAAAGCCTTCTTTTGAAGACTTTTTTTACATTAAATAATCCCAGGCGTTTTTAGCGATTAAAGCGATGGTTACAATGATAAACAGCATCTTCACGTAGGCCGATCCTTTTTTAATGGCGACATTTGCGCCGACGTATGCGCCGGCAATCATCGCAGCCCCCATCGGCAGACCGTATGCATAATGAATCGAATCAAACCAGATAAACGCGAGCAGCCCGCCGATGTTGCTTGCAAAATTCAGCACCTTGGCGTTTCCGGCAGCTTCGACAAAGTTGAAGCCAAGAAAAATAAAGGCAAACAGCAAAAATGAGCCCGTCCCCGGTCCGAGAAAGCCGTCATAAAATCCGAGGACCACAGCGACAAGCGCACCGACAATCCACACCTTCCGGGTGATGCTCTGAAACGTAGACAGGCTGCCCAGATTTTTGTTCGCGAGCGTATAAATCGTCACCACAACAAGCAGAATTAAAATGATCGGCTCCAGAATATCCGGCGGAATCCGCTGCACGACGATTACGCCGAGGACTGACCCTGCAAACGCCAGGGGGAAAAGCGTAAAGACGAGACGCTTGTTAATCTGGCCGTGCCGGAGAAACGAGATCATGCTTGTCCCGGAGCCCATCGTGCCTGCGAGCTTATTCGTTCCAAGCGCCGTCTGCGGCGACATACCCGTAAAAAGAAGCGCCGGCATGGCAATCAGCCCGCCCCCGCCGACTACCGCATCCACAAATGCAGCGAGAAAACCGATCAAAACCAAAAACAACAATACCGATAATGAAAACTCATCCATATGTATGCAGCCCACTTTCTGTAAAAAACCAAAGATGTCCCTGCTATTTTACCGATTTCCGGCTGTCATTTCCACCCGTTTCCATCCCCCGGCCGCCTCCCAACAACCTAAAAAAGCAGCCGGCGCCGGCTGCTTTTTGTTTACGTTCGTTGCTCAGATGTTTTTTCCCGCTCGTTTTCCGGCGTTTCTTCCTCTTTTTCTCCGTCCTGCTCTTCGCTTTCGGCGTCTTGACCGCTGTTGGTGATTTCCCCGGCGTCGATACCGTCTTCATGCAGCCATTTGGCGATAAAGATAAACCCGACCACCGCGATAAAGCTCATCGTCCACGATAGCACCTGCCGCAGAATAATACCTTCGTCGAAGGCCTCCACGCCATAGCTTTGCACGAGCCAGATTTTAACGAACGCGAGAATAAATTCCCGGAGGGCAAAAAACAGCGTGATCGCCTGAAACACCCATAAGTATTTGCGCACGTAAAACTGCTTTTTCAGCTGCTCGCGGTCCCCGCCCTGAAGCTCCATAAAATCAACGGTGAAAAAGAGCCAGATCGGTCGCATAAAAATAACGGTGAAAATAAAAAATGCACCCATAACAAAATCGTAGTAAATATTATTCCACAAAAGCTGCAATCCGCCGCCGGCAATAAGATCGAGGACGGTGCCGATAATCAGGGTGGCGATCATATAAATACCGAACGTATTCACCTTTTTCAGCAGTACGAAGCGGTACACTGTATAAATAATCCCCGGTACCGAGGATATAAGCATCGCTATATAATCACCTGTATAATCCCGCGCCATGTTCCAGATGAAGATTGGAAACACGACGTAAAATATAATGTCAAACCACATAATGTGCTTCTGCTGCACGCGTCCCACCTCCTTTATATATCCTATCACAAGTATAGAATATTTCGCGCCCGGGTATAGAAAAGTCAGGACGTATGCAGGAGGGGATACATATGCTTCCAGAAGCCGAAGTGGAGGAAGCGAAAAGAAGAATGGAAGAATATCGGTGTGAAGGCTTTCTTAACGGGCCGAACCCGATCGATCCTTTCGTCATGATGATCGGCGAGGCGCCGGGTGAAACGGAAATTACAGGCGGCGGCCCTTACGACGGACGCGCCGGGAGAAAGTTTCTGTCCTATTTGGAGGCTCTGCCATTCCCGTTGGAGGACATTTACGTTACCCGCACGATCAAAAGCCGTCCGTACCGCTGGGGCAAAACGCCCTCCGGTGCCGCGCGCAAATATAACCGCGCACCGAATCAAAAGGAAATTATGGCCCATGCCCCGCTTCTCGATCGGGAGATCCGCTCAGCTGCGCCTAAGATTCTTTGTCCGATGGGACGCACCCCGTACTGGCGGCTCTTCGGACGTTCACCGCATATGCCGCATACCGCCGGCATACAATTTACATCTCCTGTCCGGCAGGTGAACGCTGCAGCGGAGGAGTACGTATGGAGCCGGGAGCACTATATAATTTTCCCGCTGTATCATCCGGCAGCAAGCCTGTATAACCGGTCACTTGAACCTTTGATTCAACGGCATTTCTATGACCTTGCCTGCCTTCTTTCTGAGCTGTCGTAGCCACCTGAATGCTTTCAGTTCCATTTTTGTGTTATAGTAATTGGACGAAATTAATGTATTACACACGCATATTTTCACGTGTGTATTCACGATGGAGAAGTTCGGAAAATTCGGGCAATTCAGATACTATGGTAATGATCCACTCCTGCATCCGGTAGCTTTTTACGGCATTATACAGCTCAGCATTGTCACGACAGAAATAAATCATATATCCCTTTTTCTTTAAATAATCCAGATCCGTTTCTCGTCCGACAATAACTTCACTTAACTTTCTATCGCACCAGTACGCGTATCGAAGCTCCATATTACCCATCTCCTCCAGAGGTTAGTGGACTAAAAAGCCAGTACCAAGAAAGCTCTTGATACTGGCTGTGAAGAAAAAGCACTTTGTCTTTTCTTATCCGGCCGATGGTATAGATATTTTTACATTCCTGATTCTACTTAAGATAAACGTCACGGATCGTCGGCTTCATTTCCAACAATCTTATGATCAACATATTAAAATTATCATATAAGTAATGAAATATCTACCTTTTTTATTATATATATTATAAAAAAATTAATAATAAAGGAGAATTCCAGTGATCGATATTCAGGCGAAACAAAAGGACATCGCAAGCTACGTTGGACGTCTGCTCAGAGACTCTTTCGGAAAAGGCCCCAGGCGGCCTACGTGACGCTCGGAGAAACCCATGCTATTATTTTCCTGCGAGAATTCATGTCCTCCATCGAGGAGCATCTGCTTGAAGACGAAGGCGCAGAAGCCGTGCATGAACTCCGGGAAAGCATGATGAAAACAATTATTCCCGAAGTGAAGCGCTACCTTGAAAGCACGACCGGCATTGAACTAAACGAACTGTTTTACGACTGGAACATGAACCGCCGTTCCGGAGTGATCATCGGGTTAAAGCCGGAGTCCTATAAAAATGCCGGCAGAGTGTCAGAACCGATCGAAAAAAACTATCCAAACAAGCAAAGACTCGAGCAGGTGATCGGGGAAACGAGCAGTAAGGCAGAGCGCGTGCCTGATGACGTCTCTTCGGTACAGGTGAACAACCGGACGACACTGATTGTACGCACCGGAATACTCGTACCCATTGAGAAACGGCTGATCGCCCTTGGATACGAGGACGTTTTAAAAATTGCCAAACGCGAGCTCGAAAAGGAATTATTCATGGAGGAAGACCTGTCCACCGACCTTTTAGGCGCTCAAGTGGAAGATATCTTTATCGACTGGAATTTTGAAAAAGACAAAAGTACAGTTATTATCGTAACAGCCCCCGTAAAATAAAATTTCTTTATTACCCACCGAAAGGCCTGATACCCGTGATTCCCATTACGTTTCACCATGTGCATACTCCGGGGTCGCTCATCGAAAACCACCGCGATTACCGGCACTACCATTCCATAGAATGGAAGGATCACTTCGACAGCAATTTTATATCATTTAAACAGATGCCGGCCCCTGATTACTTCCAGGAAATCGAAGCTTACTTAAGCGATTTTCACAGAGCCCGGGGCCAAAAGCATTTGAAATTTCATTTTCCGCCGAATACAGAGCTCCCACTGGCATTAAATCAGTATCTGCTCAGTACCCTGTATGATGTGAGCGTCATGGAGCTGTACGCCATCCGGCCGGATGACTTTCCGCAAAAAAACGCCCCTGAAGGATGCGATATCCAGCGCGTCGATGTTGAAAATCTGCCTATATTTCTCGCGATGCAGCTTGAGCAGGACCTCCCTCTCGGCGAAGCGTATGCGGCCCAAAAACAGCACATGCTCGAACAGCAGTTTTATGATGCTTCGTTTATTCAGCTGATCGCCTACCACCACGGACGGCCTGCCGGCTTTGTGGAACTGATTGCCGGCGACCATGCTGTAGAAATGGATAACCTGTTTGTACATGATGAACTGCAGCGAAAAGGCATCGGCCACGCCCTGCAGCAGTTTGCCATGAACCTTTTTCCGGATAAAGCAATCTTTCTCGTCGCAGACCAGGAGGATACCCCTCGCGACATGTACCGAAGGCAGAACTACAGACGGCTCGGCTTTCAGTACACCGCTATTTTTCAATAATATGAGTGCATGCAAAAAGACGCCCGCAAAAGGCGTCTTTTTTATTCAGTACATGATGTGCATGAATAAAGCGATAATAGGAATCGCAATGAGCGTGCGTTCAAAAAAGCAGACGACGAGTTCCCAGAGCTTTACCGGCATTCTCGTTGCTTTAATCACTACAATGGATTCAGAAAAGAACACAATCTGTACTAACGAGAGCGTCGTTACAAAATAAATCGCCCCTGCTTCAAGTGCTGCCAGATCTCCCGCAATTAAAAGAACCGGCAGAAACATTTCAGCAATACCTACGGGGATCGACGGGGCAATCATTGCCGCATTAGGCACGCCGAGAATATTTAAAAGCGGGATGAACGGCATTCCGAGCCAATTAAACAACGGAGTATACTCAGCGACGATCAGGCCGGTAATACCGATAGAAGCAAGCATGGCCACCACTCTCGGAAGCACACCGAGCGCTCCCGCTATACTTGTCTTCACTTCTGAGCCAAGCGGCCGGGCTGTTTCAGCTCTTTTGGCAGCGCGCTGAAAGCCGCGCGGAATAATACCAAACTCAAACTTCGCCTCTCCCTGTCTTTCTTCTTCTGTCTGCTCCCGTCCGTCAAAATAAACGTCGGGCTGCTTCGACAGGGGCGGAATCCGGATCATAAAGAAGGAAATAATAAACGCAATCAGCATACCGGAAAAGTAGACCTGCAGAAAATCCTGGCTTAACTCTGCGGTGTTAATAACAAGCACTGCAAATCCGACACTGACTGCACTGAAGCTTGTAGCAATTGCTATGGCTTCGCGCTTTGTATAAACATTCATCCGGTACAGACTGCTTGTAATTAAAATAGCAACAGAAGATGAGCTGACAAAGGAAGAAATAGCGTCTATCGTGCTTTTGCCGGGCACCTTAAACAGTGGTCGCATGACCGGCTCCAGGATCGAACCGATAAAATCGAGCGCCCCGTAATTTAACAGCAGCGGCATAAACACAGCGGCCAACGGGATGATCCAGCCAACGGTAAGCACAATCGACGGGATAATCGTGCCGCCTGTATCCGATCCCACCATCCATTCCGGCCCAGTGAATCCGGCAAAGCTGTCGTGAAGAGCGTACACTGACATAAAGACTGCGCCCAGCACGTAGAAGAAAATGTGTATACCCGTGTCTCCCCCGTAGTAATCCAGCAGCCGTCCGCTGCGTTCCGGAAACAGCTTTACGTAAATGCTCGTTACGGCGTTGGCAAGCACCATGACTGTAAACAGCCACAAGCTAAAAGGCACAGAAAGGTTCAAAAGAAAGTTGTACAAGTAGCCGAACACGACATCAGTTTCCCCGTCCACTACCACCGGAACAAAGAAAACAATTAAAGCAATGGAGGTCAGCAGAAATGATTTGATCAATCCTTTTCTCAGCTGTCCCCGGCTGATTTTCTGCTTATCCAGTTCCTTCCCTTCGAGCGGTGCTGTGTCTCCAGGATTATTTTCCATCTGGTCCAAATCCTCATCAGCTATGTTCTTCATTTACATGCTCCTCCCTGCGAAACATTTTGCATAATTGGCTTTTTACGTCGATGATTTAGCCGCCTCTGCGTTTTTCCAGCCTTTGAAGGAGCTGATATCTTCTCCTTTGGCACTGCTTTCGCAAATAAAGCCCATCACGCTGCGTCCATCGTTCAGCTTGACCGTGCCGATACCTAACGGAGCAGGAATCCTTGCGGCAAACTTCCCCACTTCTTCGATCGGCATCCGCCACAGCTCAACCTCAATTTCTTCTCCCGTCTGCTCCCGTATTAATCCGGGCTTGGCTGGTTCGCTGTTCAAACGTATCAGTTTATATTCCGGGGCTGTTAATGCTTCCTCCACGAATTCAGCACGGCATTCGGTCATTTGCTTTTCAAGTGGAAAACCTCTCATATGGAGCCCGCATACGGCAATCAGCTTTTCGGCTTGTTCTTCCGGCAAAGAAAGCTCTGTCCGCTGCCAGCTTTCTGCCGCACCCATCAGCAGACTTTCTGCGTCTGAACGGCTGAACAACGTCACACCAAAAGGTACCTCCGGTGCTGCTTCCCCGGCAGGCAGTGCTATAGCACTCATATCAAGCAGATTGCAGTGATTCGTATATTTCCCCATGTCACTGTTTGTCTGTACTGGGTCTTTCCGGACCTGTTCTCTTGTCCACGTCCCTCCACATGTCGGAAGCACGAGCACATTGTTTTCGAGCCACTGCCCGGTAAGGTGCTTAATTTCCTGCAGCCGGTGCATCGCTTCAAATAGCTCTGCTGCCCCGTATGCCCTGCCCTCTCCTTTGGAGAGCACTTTTTCGGTTACCGGGAAGACATCACTGCGGTGTTTTTCCACAAATGAGCCAAGTCCCGCCCAGCGTTCGGCAATCCAGGGGCCGTCATACAGCACCGATGCCGCTTCGCTTAGTAGAGACGTATCTACATAGGCTACTTCCTCCGATCCTGCTTCAAGCTGCCCCACTGTTTTTTTCCATGCTTTTCGGTACTGCTCCTCATATGGACCGTAAAATTCCGGTTCTTCCTTCGGCAGCAGCCATTTTTTCGGTTTTTGCTTCTTTAAATCCCCGAATGGCTTCGACCAGGGATCATTCAGGTCGACGCCCCGGGCTGCCTGATCCACAAGGGGAACATCATTTATCTCCCAGGCAAATACCGTCACACAGTCCAGGCTTTCACATGCCGGCACGACGCCGGCGATCGGCCAGGCGCCAAGGGATGATTTCCACCCGATCAGCCCATGAAGCGCGGCCGGAACCCGTCCGGACCCTGCAGTATCTGTACCGAGGGAAAAGGCAGCCAGACCGCACGCTACCGCTACGGCAGATCCTGCACTTGACCCGCCGCTGATCAATTCATCCTTCTGTCCGTTGTGCGTTTCTCCGTAGGGACTCCGTGTCCCGACGAGCCCTGTCGCAAACTGGTCCAGATTGGTTTTCCCAACCGGGATGGCGCCTGCGTCCACAAGCCGCTTCACTACGGTGGCGTGCTTTTCCGGAGTGTAGGTGTATGCTTCGCAGCCAGCTGTTGTCGGCCATCCCGCTACGTCGATATTATCCTTCACAGCAAACGGTATGCCCCACAGCGGAAGCTCCTCCGGTGAAAACGCAGCCAAACGGTCAATATAAGGCTGAATCCGCTCTTTGGATGGAGGCAGCACCCAGATGTTTTTGTGCTGATACTTCCCGGCCCTTTCGAGAATGCCGGCTATCACTTTTTCGGGCTCTATGCTTTGGCTCCGGTAAGCTTTTAACAGCTGCTGTACGTTTAATTGTTCTGTCATGTAACCGACACCCCGCTTTCTTTTTCTGCACGCAGGCCGACAATTAACTGCCCTGCCTGCACTTCGTCTCCGGGCTCCACATGAATGGAAGCTACGTATCCTTCTTCGGGAGCCTGCTGTGGAAATTCCATCTTCATGCTTTCCTCAATGACCAGCACGTCGCCTTTATTTACGTACTGTCCTTCCGTTACTTCGACCTTCCATACACTTCCCGGCATCGAGCAGCGAACAGCTGTCTCGTTTGCGGGCAGCTCTTCTTCAAGCACTGCAGCATTCCCGCTGTCGTCCTCGATATGCTCCGCAATACCCTGCTCTTTCCAGCGTTCACGTTCTGCCTGAAAGGCTGCCTGCTGATTTTCTTTAAACGCTGCAGCACTTTCCTGAATCGACTCCTGGAATGCCAGATATTCGCCCAGGTCGAAGGTTGTTTCTGTAATATCTGCCTCGAACCGGCCGCGCAGGAAATCCTCCCGCAGTTCCGTCAGTTCTTCATGCGACACCGGATAATACTGAATCTGGTCGAAAAAGCGGAGCAGCCATGGTTTTCCGGGCTCAAAGCTTTCCGTTGCCTGCAGCCGGTTCCACATCTGGATGGTCCGGCCGACGAACTGATACCCGCCCGGGCCTTCCATGCCGTACACGCACATATATGCCCCGCCGATACCGACCGCATTCTCAGGTGTCCACGTCCGCGCAGGGTTATATTTGGTTGTCACAAGCCGGTGTCTCGGGTCTGTCGGTGTGGCAAGCGGCGCACCGAGATACACATCACCAAGTCCAAGCACCAGATAGTTTGCGTCAAACACAATCTTCTTTACGTCGTCAATACTTTCAAGACCGTTAATGCGCCGGATAAATTCCAGATTGTCCGGGCACCACGGAGCATCCGGCCGTACGTTCTGCTGGTAGCGCTCAGTGGCAAGCTGCACCGACGGGTCGTTCCATGAAAGCGGAAGCCTTACGATCCGGGAAGGCACCTGAATCGACTCCAGCGCCGGAAGGTCCTCGTCAATCCGGAGCACATGCTGCGAGGCCTCCTGGACTGTCATCTGCAGCGGATCAATATGAATCTGCAGAGAGCGCACGCCCGGAGTCATTTCAATAACCGGCAGTATTCCTTCCTTTTCAATTGCCTCCATGAGCACCTGCACCTGAAAGCGAAGCTTCAAATCCAGTTCCATTTCGCCGTATTCCACCAGCAGATACTCATCACCACTCATCCGGACGGTAATAGGAAACCGGCGCCCCTCCCGTTCATTGACGAGCAGCGGGTATTCCGGATCCAGGACGTCACTTTCATCTGGCAGCACCGCTGCTTCGACCGTCTGGCCTGCTCTTACACCTTCAATTAACCGTTCCTGCGTTTGACGGAGATCATTGGCTTCCTCAATCGTCAGCAGCTGAAAATGCACCTTGTCTCCAGGCTGCAGCTGGCCGATTTTCCAAAACTCCGCAGAAGCTGTTGTCACCGGACATACGAAGCCTCCCAGGCTTGGGCCGTCCGGGCCGAGCAGAATCGGCATATCCCCTGTCAGATCAAGTGTCCCGACCGCATAGGCATTATCGTGAATATTGGATGGATGCAGGCCGGCCTCACCGCCGTCTTCGCGGGTCCAGGCCGGTGCAGGTCCAATCAGGCGTACGCCGGTGCGGGAGCTGTTAAAATGCACTTCCCATTCTGCTTCTGCCAGCTGCTGCAAATATTCCGGCTGCAGAAACTCCTGGGTGCAGTGCGGGCCTGGAATCATACCGATCGTCCACTCACGTTTTAATTCCGGACGCGCATCCGCAGCAAGCGACTGCTGCTTTTCGCTGTCCGCGCTGCCCCGGACGCCGAGTACATCTCCCGGCCGCAGGGCTCTTCCGGCATGTCCGCCGAATTCCCCAAGAGTGAACGTAGAGGAGCTTCCAAGCACCTTCGGTTTATCAAACCCACCTTCAATCAGCAGATAGGTTCTCATGCCTTCGGTGGCTTTTCCAAACGTCAGCGTCTGGCCTTTTTTGGCCTGCACCGTTTCATATAAAGCGATGCCTTCCCCCTCAAGAGCAGCACCCATATCACCGCCGGTAACACAGAACGTAAGATCATCCCGGAAAACGTAGGATCCCCCCTGCAGGGTCAGCTCCAGGCCGCTTGCGTCTTCGGGATTATTCAGCAATGCATTGCCAAGTCTGAAGGCGAAGGGATCCATCGGCCCGCACGGCGGGACACCGACGTCCCAGTGACCGGTTCTTCCCGGCACGTCCTGCACGGTCGTCTGAACGCCCCCGTCCAGCACCTCCAGTGCTTTTTCCGCCGGAGCGAAATCATTCAGCAGGCGGGTAAATACGTTTCCTTCCCGCACCCGGGGCTCCTGCAGAAGTCCGCGGACGTACTGACGGTTTGTGGTGACTCCGTAAAAACGGGTTTCTCCAAGCGCTTCATACAGCTTATCGAGAGCCCCCTCCCGACTGTCAGCGTGCACGATGATTTTGGCGAGCATCGGATCATACAGCGTTGTCGTTTCCACGCCGTTTTGGATCCAGGTCTCGTTTCTCGCTTTTTCTGACAGCATGACATGGTCGATATGGCCGACGCTCGGGCGGAAATCGCGGCCACAGTCTTCCGCGTACACCCGGGCCTGAATGCTGTGCCCCGATGAGGCAGGCACTTTCGCCGCAAGACCCTTCCAGCTTCCGGCTGCTTCTTTTACCATCCATTCCACGAGGTCGATGCCGAGCACCTCCTCTGTTACTCCGTGCTCCACCTGAAGGCGGGTGTTTACCTCCAGAAAGTAAAACTCGTATTCATCCGGATCATACAGAAATTCGACCGTACCGGCACTTCTGTATCCTGACGTCTTCGCCAGACGCTCGGCAGCCTGCCACATCTGCTGTCTCGTTTCCCTTGTAATATTTGGTGCCGGCGTTTCCTCCACGACTTTTTGGTTTCTCCGCTGCAGCGAGCAGTCCCGTTCGCCTAATGCCACAACCTCCCCGCCGTCATTGCCAAAGATCTGAACTTCGATGTGACGGGCGCTTGGAATGTATTTTTCCAAAAACATGCCGCCGTCATTAAAATTTGATTCCGCCAGGTGTTTAACACCTTCATATGCTTCGCGGAGCGACGATTCATTTTCGCAGATACGCATGCCTATCCCGCCGCCGCCGGCCGTGCTTTTTAAAATGACCGGGTAGCCGATCGCCGCCGCCTGTTCCACCGCTTCGGCCCGTCCTGACAGAAGATTTGTGCCGGGAAGCAGAGGGACGCCTGCTTCCTTAGCAGAAGCACGGGCTGTGTGCTTCAGCCCAAACAGCTCCATCTGCTCCGGCTCCGGGCCGATAAACGTAATGTTCTGCTTCGCACATTCACGTGCAAAATCAGCATTTTCACTCAGAAAGCCGTACCCCGGATGAATCGCGTCCGCCCCTGTTTCAAGCGCTGTTTCCAGAATCTTTTTTTCATTCAGGTAGCTCTCCTGCGGGGCTCCCTCACCGATATTCACTGCTTCATCGGCGTATGCCACATGCAGACTGTCGCGGTCCGCCTTCGTGTACACAGCTACAGACGGAATATTTAATTTTTTTAATGTTCTTTCAATTCTGACAGCAATCGCTCCACGGTTTGCAATGAGTACCTTTTGAAACATTCAGTCTCTCTCCTTTTAATGGTCTATTTATTTATTCCAAATGAGTACACGAAGCGGCGTTGGATTAAAACCGCTGCACGGATTATTCAGCTGCGGGCAGTTGCTTATGAGCGCGGTGACTGCACATTTGGCGGTCATTTCCACGTAATAACCGGGTCCCGAAATTCCGTCGTCAAAATCCAGACCGCCCTCCGGCGTGACCGGCACGTTCATGAAAAAGTTGATATTCGGCGCAATGTCACGCTTGCTGTAATCATGACCATATTTGGCCAGTTGATACATAAATGTGTCACGGCAATTGTGCATCGGCTCCCGGTCATGGGCGTAGCGGACCGTATTGCTTTGAGATGAGCAGGCTCCTCCGAGCGTGTCGTGCCGCCCGACCGTATCGGCCGTGATTTCAAGCAGATTCTTTCCAGATTCGGCTTTCAGCATCGAGCCGGTCGTTAAATAAATGTTGTTCTGCGCATTGATTGTATTGATCGCGCTGTAATGATCCTCCGGGTGCTCCGTATCAAAAAAGAGAGTGTCGGCTGCTTCATTTCCCTCCACATCTTCAATCCGGAATACCTGGCCGGGCTGCAGCTCCCTGATCCATCCTTCGCCTGCCGGAATCAGCTGTTCATATACGGCCGTTTCCGCGGTTCTTTCACTTTGTACCTTTGCAAGCATATTCATGTTAAACTCCCCTTCATACTAATAATGAATGATATTCCCATGTATTTTCGAACGCCCGTCTGTTTTCCGGATGATAGTTGACACAATAGTCATTCTCGTCTGCTTCATTTACATCAAATACTTCCATTTTCACCGGCACTGACGGAAAGTCTGCTGCCGGATCCTGTGGATTTGGCGTATTGGAGAGGATCATTAAGCTGTCCACTTCCAGACGGAGCGTCACCGTGTCTCCCGTCTTGGCATGCTCCGGGTCAAAATGCATGTTACCGGCTTCATCGGCATAGATCTTTGAAAATAAATTGATGTTTGGCACCAGGTCTCTTTTCGTTAAGCCGTGACGCATCAGCTCCTTGACGAAGTTTTCTTCACCGCTCCGGTAGTACTCGTTCAACAGCTTTTGAAAAGTGGTTTCACCGTACTGGCTGTCGGTTCCTCCTCTGGTCGAATAGCCGCCGATAGGATCATGCCAGCCTGAGCTGTCTTCAATAATGCTTGCCATCGCCCGGCCATTGTCGGTCATCAGAATGTTTCCCTTCGTAAATTTCGAGGTGTGCTGCGCTTTTAATGAATCGGGCATATTGTAACGGTCTGTCGTATTTTTAGCGTTGTACAGCAGAAGTGAAATATTGGCCCCGTCCTCGAGCGCGGTAAACCGGACTGCTTTTCCCTTTGCCACCACATTCGACCATTTGCTTCCTGCTTCAATTATCTTTTCCATCATGAAGCCTCCCTTAGTAATATAAGCACCTGAAAATAAATAAAAAGCCCGGAAGAGTTTTCACTCTCCCGGGCTTTTGTCCCTCCGTGTATACAGACAATAATGCCTGTACCGCTTTCTCTCGGACCTGGCCTTCTTTTTCAAGAAGCGGAACCCTAGAAAGCATTGGCGTTTCCAGCTAGCGGAAACCTATATACTGTTTTTGCTGTTGATTTGTAGTCTAAGCAACATCCGGGCAGAAAACAACTTTTATGTAAGTTTACCTAACACAATAATTTTCTGATTTATTTTTTAATTCTACCTTTCGTCTGTGAATTATGACTTATCTTTTCTCAGAGAGCATAAAATAGTTTGTGTAAACGATCGATCACCAAAAAAGGAAGTCCTTTTCTAGTAGAATGAAGTTACCGACCACATCCACAGAAAAGAGGACTTCCCTATGAATAATTTTTCGACAGATATTGCTCACGCT